>DNGT01000454.1 GCA_003486165.1 Desulfobacteraceae bacterium | reverse complement strand
TATAATTTGATGGTTTGTTTTCATTTGAAAACCTTCAACTCATGAAAAATACAGCTAATACCCTAAATGATTTGACGATGTCTACTATAATGTGTATTTCATAGCTATATGTATTAGTCAAATCGATCGTACCCTTGATCATAAACAAAATGGGATAAATATTTTAAGCATATAATTTATTATGCATTTTAGTAGATTCGAATGAATTTTCATAATTCTTCTATATATGAGATATAGATTTGTTAAAAAAATCCCATTTTGTTTACTCTACGGGAAAGCCAATGACACCCTATCTCCTGTGTTATCAAGGATTTGAAGTAGACGACTACGGTTTCGCCCTTGATGCCTTGGATCTGGGGCATTCTTGACCTTCGATCAATTAGGGTCGTAAACCTATAATCCCCTTTCAGCTATTGAAAAGCGATGCCGGAATCAATGGAAACATCAGCAACCGCAGGTAAAAAAGTAACCATTGTCGGTGTTCTGGTGAACACATTTTTAATTGTGCTCAAACTGGTTGCCGGGATCTTCGGAAGCAGCCAGGCCCTGATTGCAGATGCGGTTCACTCCTTTTCAGATCTCTTTACGGACGTCGTGGTTCTGATCGGTTTGAAAATCAGCAATAAGCCTCCTGATAAGACACACCATTTCGGTCATGCCCGCATTGAAACACTGGGTTCCTTTATTGTGGGAATGGCCCTTATTGGAACAGCCCTGTACATCGGCATAAGGGCGTCTTTAACGATTTATCATCATACTGATTACCTCCCAACCACTCTGGCATTGTTCGGGGCCGGTGTGTCGATTGTATTAAAAGAAATNNCTGTATCATTATACCATACGAACCGGGCGACGAATCAAAAGCCAATTGATCGTGGCCAATGCATGGCATCACCGTTCCGATGCCCTTTCTTCAGTTGCGGTGTTCATCGGTGTTGCAGGGACTCAAATAAATCCCTCGTGGCATATTCTCGACAGCTTTGCAGCCCTGCTGGTATCCTTTTTCATTGTTAAAGTCGGCCTTGAGATTTTGAGAGATGCGTTGCGTGAATTCACCGATACGGCCCCCGAGCCGGAGATCATCGGAAAAATACACCAGTGCGCCTTATCCGTGAACGGCGTTCTTGATCTGCATGACCTCAGGGTTCGAACTTCCGGAGGTCTTTATCAAATGGAAATACACATTGTTGTGGATGGACAATTGACGGTTTTAGAGGGCCACAAGATTGCAAAGGCGGTGGAGAGTTGTCTATCTGAGGATGTGGGGAATTTCAGCAGTATTACTATACATGTGGATCCGGAAGTCGATGTCCGTCCATAAATGAGTTATTAGCCCAAAAAAACCCGGTCCTCTGGGCCTAAGCCTCGGAGAGCCAGGGCAGAATTTTCCGTCCCTGTCTAAAGAATCGCTGCAATAGTTTGAAGTGAACTAAAGTTAAAAAAGGTTGTGCACGTCGGCCCCTTATGCCGGTTCGCCCGTAATTTAATACCGGCCAACTGGCTAACCAGTGATAGGCATTTTTAACTCTTTCTGTTGGGATTTTATTCTCTTGTGTGCCTTTTCATGCTTGCTATTGTAATCGTACCGAGTATGATACAGCCTCCCAGGATCGTGCGTAATGCCGGCATCTCGCCGAGTAATACAAACGCAAAAATGATTCCGTAAACCGGTTCCAGACATGCGGTAATGCTTGCCAACTGTGTTTTGATGTGAACAAGACTTTTGATAAAAAGTACATGGGCTAAAGCGGTGCAAAAAATACCAAGTACCGCCAGCAGAAGGAAGTCTATGGGTTGGAGGGATAAATCTTCAAAAAATAAAAACGGAAACAATATCAGGGTTGCCATCCAGTTTTGATAACAGACAATCACCATGGAAGGGTAGGTGCCGACGTATTTTCGATTTAATATGGATAAGACGGCGAAGGTGAAACCCGATATTGTCCCCCAAAACGCGCCTTGGGTGATATTGTTTTGAAAATCTAACGACGGAATTACAAGGGTCAATCCAATAAAAACGGATCCTGCCGTTAACATATCGAAACGGCGCAAATTTTCCTTAAAAAAATAGGGTTCCATAAAGGTAACGAAGACCGGAAATGTGGAAAATGTGAGCAGACCCACTGCAACTGTCGAAATCTGAATGGCGTGAAAAAAAGTTACCCAGTGGATCGCCAATATGATGCCGAGCAAAACAAGAACTGTAAAATCCTGGATTGATTTTGTGCGAATTTGGGTTTTTGAGTAAAAAAGTATTGCACTTATTGTCAGTGCGGCAAAAGAGGTTCTACCAAATACAATCACCAGAGGTGACAGAAATAAAAATTTTCCGAAAAGTCCGGCAAGCCCAAACAGCAATACAGCAACGTGAATTTCAACCAAACCGTGACGTTTTGGGGTCATTTTAAAAACCTTCTTTCGGCCTGCGGAGTTTAATTGGCGTTCCTGAAAATCAAAAATGCTAAACTTGAATAATTAACAAATCAAATATTGTTTTGCAAGGAGACAACATGAAACCAAGCCAACTTCTTTATCTTTCCCAGGATGACGTTAAGGCTGCTGGATTGACAATGGCCGAGATCATCGACGCACTGGACGTCGCCTTCCGGGAAAAGGGAAAAGGATTGACAGAGATGCCCCCAAAACCGGGCATTCATCCTGGCGGAGGAGATAATTTTATCCACGCCATGCCGGCCTACATACCGGCTATGAAGGCAGCCGGCGTAAAATGGGTCAGTGGTTTTCCGGGGAACCACAAGATGGGGTTGCCTTATATTACCGGTTTGCTTATTCTCAATGATCCTGAAACCGGTCTTCCGATATCGGTGATGGATTGCGTGTGGATCACCGCCATGCGAACCGGTGCCGCATCGGCGCTATCCGCCCGATACCTGGCCCGACCGGAATCTTCTGTTATAGGGATACTGGCTTGCGGTGTTCAGGGGCGCACCAATCTCGAGGCGATGAAGGTTCTTTTCCCCATAAAGCGGGTTATGGCTTATGATGTGGACGAGAATATATCCCGGCGTTATGCTAAAGAGATGGCCTATCGTTTTGCCCTCGAGGTGGTGCCGGTGGCGACACCGCGTGAAGCGGTTTCCGGATGTGATATTGTTGTTACTTCCGGACCGATCTTGAAAAAACCGCATGCCACGATTCAGTCNNGCCATGGCAGAGTCGGACAAGTTTTGTACGGATGATACTCAGCAGCTCCTCCACTATCAGCAGAACGGTTATTTCCAGAATATTCCAGCACTGCATGCAGATTTAGGAGAGCTAGTCGTCGGACGGAAAACGGGGAGAGAGACCCCCGCCGAGAGGACCATGACTGCCAATTTAGGGCTTGCCCTGGATGACATGGCCGTGGCACCCAATATTTTTAAAAAAGCTGTGGAAAAAGGTCTTGGTAAGTGGTTGCCTCTTTAAGGTGTTGACTTAATATCGTTCATTTTATAGAGACCTTGCAGTTATGGACTGTAAAGTGTTCAAGAGCAGAACTCAGGAGATTTGGGACAACAACATGTTGAAGAATTTCATAGATGCTTGATTGTTTGGTGCTATGGTTGAATTGGTTTTAAATAATGTATCGAAGAGATTCGGCGGACTTCTGGCTGTGGACNNACCATTGCCTATCAAGGCAGGAAACTCAATAATTTGAGGAGCCATCGCATTATCAGCCGGGGTATTGCCCGGACGTTTCAGAATATTCGGTTATTCAAATCCATGACCGTTCTCGAAAACGTTCAGGTAGGAATGCATTGCAGGACCAGAAGCGGTGCGTTTCGGGCGCTGTTTAAATCATCCTTTGCCATCCGGGAAGAAAAAGAAATTATCGAAAAGGCACTTGAGATTCTGGAGTTTTTAGGCTTGACCGAACACCGCAACGAATATGCATCAAATTTACCCTATGGTGATCAGCGTCGCCTGGAAATTGCAAGGGCTGTGGCCACCCGGCCCCAAACCTTGTTGCTTGACGAACCTGCGGCTGGTATGAATCCGAGCGAAACCGCCGAGCTCATGGATTTGATACTTAAACTGCGGGATACGGGACTCACCATTTTTTTGGTGGAACATGACATGCGGCTGGTCATGGGGATTTCAGAAATGGTGATCGTTCTGGATCACGGCCAGAAAATCGCAGAGGGAGAACCCAAGGAGATACAACAAAACGAAAAAGTGATTGAGGCTTATTTGGGAACCAAGGCGTTAAGCCAGAAATAGGAAAGGGGAAANNGAAGGTGAGAAGATCAGAAGGTTGGCGTATTTTCTTGATTTCCAAATTTCTCACTTTCTAACCTTCTTATCTTCTAATTACATATGTGTCCATTGGCGGTTGTCTATTTTCTAATTCCCAATTCCTATTTTCTAAAAAGATGGATCATTGTTTAAGGATACTTTGTTGTGGCGGGCATTTTTAACAACAATCATAAAAGGAGGTAAGGTATGAAAAAAGTTGGAATTTTGATGTTGTGTTTGATGATGGTAATGGGATTTCATGGAACGGTTTTGGCAAAGACTCTGAAAATCGGGACCCTGAGCCCTTTGACCGGGCCGTATGCCCAGGATGGTACGGATATCCTTCAAGGTGCCAAGACGGCTGTGGCAGTATTTGAGAAAGCCGGCGGTGTGCCCGGGTATGATAAAATAGAGGTCATACCGGGTGACAGTGCCTGCGACGGCGGCAAGGCGACCATGGCCGCCAACAAGCTGATCAACAGCGGGGTGAGCGGGGTGGTTGGCGCCTACTGCTCCTCGGCCACCATTCCAGCCTCGGTTCCGCTGAATCAAGCCAATATCATACAGATCACCCCGGCATCCACCCATACCGATGTTACCGCGCGTGGATTCAAACAGATTTTTCGAATGCCCCCCCGAGACGATGTTCAAGCATGGTCCACGGTAAAGTTTCTTGAAGATGGTCTCAAGATAAAGACCCTCGCCTTGATTGACGACCGCCAGACCTACACCGTCGGTCTTACCGAGAACATCACCAAATTTGCCAAAGAAAACAACAAAATCAAAATTGTTGCCCTGGAGCACATTACCCCGGCGGACAAAGACTTTACTGCCGTACTGACCAAATTAAAAAAATTAAACCCTGATGTCATTTACATGGGTGTTTACCAACCCGAAGGTTCACTCATGGTGCGTCAGGCCAAGGCGTTGGGCATTAAGGCCAAGATGTTGTCGGAAGATGCGGTCTTTCATCCCAAATTTATCGAGGTGGGCGGAAAAGCTGCTGAAGGAACTTTTTTGACCTTTGCCAAGGCTCCGGACACACCGGAACGAAAAGACTTTGAGAAAACATACATGGAGATGTGGAAGGTCGAAACGGTGGGTTCGTATGGCTACTATGCATACGATGCCGCCATGATTCTATTGGAAGCCATAAAAAAGGCCGGAACCACAGATACGGACAAGGTCGTCGATGTTCTCCGCGGCACGGCGTGGAATGGTGTGACCGGTGAAATCAAGTTCGACGAGAAGGGTGACCGTAAACTGGCGCACATTATCTGGATCGTCAAAGACGGCAAGTTCGTGCCGTACTGGGATCCGCTGACAGAAAAATACTTCTAAACCTCGACATGCGGGCCAGGGGCCTTTGATCTTTGGCCCGCATTCTTTATTCAATGACCAAACCCTTTACACAGGAGATAGGAGAGAGGGAAAAGAAAAGAGGATAAGGGATAAAGGAAATTATAGATGAACATGAAGAACACAAGATTTTTAATCATAAATCTATTTTCTAATTCTTAATTCCTGTTTTCTAAAGCTGTTTATATGGATAACGCCTCATTTATCATTCAGCAGTTGATCAATGCTATTTTCCTGGGGAGCATTTATTCCCTGATTGCCCTGGGATATACTATGGTCTACGGCATCATAGAACTGATCAACTTCGCCCATGGTGAGCTGTTTACTGCCGGTGCGTTTATCGGAATCATCGTTCTGGCTGCACTGCAAAATATGGGTTTTGTGGAAACGCATTTTGTTTTGACCTTAATTCTTGTTTTCGGCATGGCCATGGCCTATGTGGCTGTGCTGGGTGTGGCCATCGAGCATGTGGCCTACAAGCCCCTTCGCAAAGCATCGCGCCTGGCCGCCATTTTGAGCGCCCTGGGGATGTCGATCTTTTTGTCCAACGGAATGATGCTCAGCCAAGGCGTGTCTGACAGAGCATATCCGGCGATTTTTGGTTTGAAGGGGTTTTCGATTTTAGATGCCAGAATCGCCTATGGGCAAATCTTTATTATTATATTGTCATTGGTTTTGATGGTGGCTCTGAACATGTTCGTGAACTGGACCAAGCTGGGCAAGGCCATGAGGGCTACCGCCCAAAATCAGACAATGGCCAGGATGCTGGGCATTGATATCGACAGAACCATTCGTGTTACGTTTATGATCGGTCCGGCTTTGGGTGCTGCAGCAGGCGTGATGGTGGGCATGTATTACGGTTCTGTCCGTTTCGACATGGGTTTTATTTATATGATCAAGGCCTTTGCCGCAGCCATCTTAGGGGGTATTGGATCCATCCCCGGCGCTGTGTTGGGCGGGATAATCATCGGTGGGGTGGAAGTTCTTTGGTCGGCGTTTCTGCCCAGTGAGTGGAAGGACGTGACGACATTTGTCGTTCTGATTTTGGTACTTTACCTTCGACCGAGTGGCATTTTGGGTGAGCATGTGAGTGAGAGCAGGGTGTAACATGAGGCCTTCACAAAACACCCCTTTTTGCCCGATTTCTGCGACACGCTCAAATTTTAATCCTCAAAATACTAAATGTATTCCTGTGGTTAAAATTTACGCGTTCCTTGAACTTGAACAAAAATGAGTATTTTTCAAAGGTCTCAAAATGGCCAAAAGCGATGTTAAAAAATTTATCATCTACTCCCTTTTTTTGGGCATTCTCATATTACCCATGGTCGGATTTCCAGGCCGCAGCTTCGAGGCTGCCAGAGCATTTACAATATGGGGAGGAATTGTCGGGATTTTGGCAATATGGCTGTTGAACAAGACTATTCGACACAGCGACATGTACCTGAGAACTTCAGCCCATCTTGCACCGTTTAGAAACACCGTCTTGAGAAAATTTTCTAAGCTTCCAACCAGACACTATATTCTTTTATTATTGATCGTAGTGGGCAGCTTCCCTTTACTGGCCAACAACTACATGATTGACGTAGGTATCACCTGTTTGATTTATATCGTACTGGGACTGGGGTTAAATATCGTTGTCGGTCTCGCCGGTCTGCTTGACCTGGGATATATCGCCTTTTATGCCGTGGGTGCTTACAGCTATTCCTTGCTCAACCTCCACTTCGGCATTTCTTTTTGGCTTTCCCTTCCCATCGGGATTGTTATCGGGGCCATCTGCGGCTGTATTATAGGCTATCCGACCCTCAGGATGCGAGGTGACTATCTGGCCATCGTCACCATGGGGTTTGGCGAGATTATTCGGCTGGTGTTGAACAACTGGGACAAGCTGACCAAGGGCCCAAACGGTCTGCTTGGCATGTCAAAACCGGAGGTGGTCTATCCTGCCTTTAGCAAAGGCGGTTTCGAGTGGGTTGTCTATTCACTGAATTCACTTCACGCACTTTACTACTTAATGTTTATTATCGCGATACTCACGGTTATCGGTGTTCGAAGACTCGACAATTCACGTATTGGTCGGGCATGGGTCGCTATCCGAGAAGACGAGGTGGCAGCCGAATTGTCCGGAGTCCCGACCACCTGGCTGAAACTGTTGGCTTACGCCATGGGAGCTGCATTTGCATCGGTGGTTGGGGCGTTCTTTGCGGCCAAGCTGAGTTACACCAATCCCAACTTCTTTATTTTCATGGAGTCCTGTATTGTGCTTTGCATTGTTGTTCTTGGGGGTGTGGGCAGCATTCCCGGTGTTATTCTGGCCGGCATTATTCTGATTGCGGTTCCGGAAGTTTTTCGAGAACTTCAGGACTATCGAATGCTTGCATTTGGTCTGGCAATGGCGGTGATGATGGTGTTGCGGCCAGAAGGGTTGATTCCGGCAACACGACGCAAACAGGAGCTTCATGAAGCGGATCAATCTAGTCCCGAGGATTAAAAGATGACGGTTAAAGAGCCGATCCTTGAGCTTAAGGATGTGCACACGTATTATGGAAATATCCATGCACTAAAAGGCATTTCCTGCGCCATTCCATCCGGTGACATTGCCTGTTTAATCGGTGCCAACGGTGCCGGCAAATCAACGACGCTGTTAACCATATTTGGCGTCCAGCGGGCAAAAAGGGGCGAAATCCTATTCAAAGGCTATCCCATCCACCATCTTCGTCCCGAGCAAGTGGCGGCAAAGGGCATTTCCCAAACACCGGAGGGCCGACAGATATTTCCCAGAATGACCACACTGGAAAATCTGGAGATGGGGGCTTATTTGCGTAATGACAAGGCAGAAGTGGCTGACGATATGGAATGGGTATTCGACCTTTTTCCGGTTTTAAAGGACCGTACCCGGCAGCTGGGGGGTACCTTAAGCGGAGGTGAACAGCAGATGCTGGCCATTGGCAGGGCGCTCATGTCCCGGCCGGAACTTTTGTTGTTAGATGAGCCGTCTTTGGGTTTGGCACCGAAACTGGTCGAGAAAATCTTTGAGACAATTTTGGAAATCAATAAAATGGGCGTGACCATTTTTTTGGTGGAACAAAATGCCCACATGGCGCTGAGCATTTCAAACAGTGGATACGTCATGGAGACCGGCCGAATCGTTTTAACCGACAGGGCTGCAAGGCTTTTAGAAAACGAGAAGGTCAAAAAGGCGTACCTGGGAGAGTAAGGATGGTCATTGATTTTGCCCTGATAAACAAGGGATTCTGCCAATTATATTTTAATGACAGCGTGTTAGAGCTACCTTAATTTTAGGCACTTTAGATCACTTTAGGCACTTTTAACTTGTACGACTTTTAGCACGTATAATACTCGGTGCCTTGTCGTCTTGTTCCTGGTTCAGTTGAAGCAGTATGATGGATGCAATAACGATAACACCGCCCGTGATCTGCGGGATTTCCATAATTTCATTGAGAAAAATATAAGATATTATGCCGGCGGTAATGGGTTCTATGGTTGCGGTTATGCTGGCGCGTGTGGAGCGGATCAGGTTAATGCCCTCCAGATATAGACCGAAAGGAACAAGGGTCCCCATCACTCCGATATATAGAATCCATAACCATTGTACGGGGGAGTAAGCGTGCATGAAGGCTTCAAGGGGAGGGTGCAGGATGTTCCAGACCACAGCACCGAAAAGCAATGCGTAAAAGAGAACCGTCCAGGGATTGTAGCGGCGCATGCCGTATTCACCGTGAATGGCATACCAGGCGAAAGTTAAGGCCGATAAAAGCCCGCTAATGATTCCAACGATATTCATGGAAAGAATCTCTAAATTGTAGGCACCGACAACCAAATAACAGCCGAATGTAGCACCGACAAGGGCGATCAGCGTTAAACGATTCAGTTTTTCGCGCATAAACACAACGGAATGCAGGGCGATAAAACTTGGGGCCAGATACTGAAGCAAGATAGCGGCGGCCACCTTTATTTTGCTGATGGTAAACAGATACGTAAACTGAACGCCGGCCATCCCCACGGTACCGAAAAGAATAAAATACAAAATATCGCTGCGGGATATTTTTAGCAGAGAAGAAAAACGGATCAAAAGGCATATAAACAATAATGCCGCAGAAATGGTCAGCCGCATCTGAACCAGCTGAAAAGGGGTAATGCCGCTGTTAAACAAAAATTTGGCCGATGATCCCGACAAACCCCACATCAAGGCGGCCAGAACAACATAAAGATAGCCCCATCTGTGGTTTTTGACAGATTGTTTTGATTTCATCGTTTTTGGAGAATTAATTTGTTGTTCAAAGATAAAGATATTGATATTATAGCAAAAAAGACACAAAGCTGTTTTAAGCATAAATGTTTAAAAGAATTCCAACATTACTAAGCAGTTAGTCTGGATGTCAAACTGATTTTTACCTAAGTTGAGCGTTTAAAATTTTCTTGAAACAACTTATATTTTAATATCATTCTATTAAGCCTTATTTTGTTGTTAGTTCCGGCAACCTGTTGGGTGCAGGGCCATATAAATTAAAAAAGGATCTTTTTGCTTTGTAACATCAAAATTTGAAATCCTAAAGGGTTTTCCGGATTCACCGAATCTGCTGAATTGCCGGCAGCTCGAAGTACGAGAGTACGTCTTCGCCGCCGGCGCCTCGCATCTCACCGAAAAGCGGGATCTTGCGACCGGCAAATCCGAAAATCGCTTAACCTGGGGTTTAAAAACTCAAGTGTTGTTTCCGGATATTTCTAAAAATATTTTGTAGAAGAGATTATTATATCTCTCTATTTATCATGTCACAAGGAGGATAATATGCGAATTGGTGTCCTAAAAGAGATCAAGACTAAAGAACATCGGATTGCCGTTACGCCGGAAGGCGTCGAGCAGATGCGAAACCATGGACATGAAGTTCTCGTCGAGATCGATGCTGGTAATGGATCTTATTTTTATAATGAAGATTATGAAAACGCCGGGGCTAAAATGTGCACATCTCCGGAAGAGATTTACCAGAAGAGTGAAATGATTATGAAAGTTAAAGAGCCGTTGCCCGTTGAATATCCATTGATACAAAACGGTCAGATTCTGTTTAC
>DNGT01000500.1 GCA_003486165.1 Desulfobacteraceae bacterium | reverse complement strand
GTTAAAGAAAAACATTCCCGACTTTCTCAGGCACAGCTTAGAAAAACAGAAATTCTTGACAATATCCACTTGGAGGTAAAGACGGCATATTTGAGGACCCAGGAAGCGGAAAGGGCGATCAAAACGGTGGAAACAGCCATTGAGCAGGCAAAAGAAAATTTCAGAATCAATCAAGAACGTTATAAAGAACAAATCTCCACGCAAACCGATGTGCTCATTGCCCAAACACTTCTCTCAAGAACCATGACAAATTATTACAATGCATTGTACGCATTTAAAATTTCTAAGGCGACGCTGTATCGATCTATTGGCCAGGAAGTTATTGAATGATGGAGAAACAGAATAAGAGCTTTATCATTCGGATGTTTCACGTCCATAAGAATTACGGCGCCGCCAAAGCGCTCATCGATATCACACTTGATATTCCAAAAAACGAACTCCTTTTTATCAGCGGCCCTAGCGGGGCAGGTAAAACTTCTCTGCTGAAGCTTTTGTATTTTGGAGAAGCTGCATCAGAAGGACAGGTATTGATCGATGGAATGAACCTGTCGAGAATTTCACATAATCGAATACCGATTCTGCGACGAAAGTTCGGAGTAATATTTCAGGATTACAAGCTGATTCATACAAAGACGGTATTTGATAATATTGCCATTGTACTTGAAGCAATAGGAAAAAAACGGCGATTTGTCGAAAAAAAAGTAAGGAGTGTGCTCAGAACTGTTGGTATGGAAAACAGCATCCATTCCTTGCCCCCGACCCTGTCTGGTGGTGAACAGCAAAGAATCGCCGTTGCCAGAGCCATTGTCGGAGACCCAAAGATTATACTTGCAGATGAACCCACCGGCAACCTGGACGATGAATCTGCCGATATTATCCTTAACCTGCTCAAAAGATTTCATATTCGAGGCGCTACGGTGATTATTGCAACCCACGATAAAGAACTTATTCGCAAAACAGGAGGCCGAGTCATTCATCTGAAGCAAGGTCGAATCCAAACAACGTCAATGCATTAGAGAACGTGTTCTGATGATTATTTATTACAAGCGGGCCATAAAGGATATTCTTGATCACAGGTTCTTGAGCACTGTGACCATCGTTACCATTGCGATTGCCATACTTATTGCCAGTGCTTTTGCACTTTTTTTTGTAAATGCAAACGCTATTGTGAATTCCTGGAAAAAGGGCATCCGGATAATGGTCTATCTTAAGCCCAATTCCTCTGAAATAAAAGTTGCTGATATCAAAAGTAAAATTGAGGGCATGAAAGGTATAAAGAATGTTCAATTTATTTCGAGCAAAGAGGCGTTGGAACGATTAAAAGATCAGATGAAACGGCAGTCCTCGCTGTTGGACGACTTACAAGAAAATCCCCTGCCGGATGCCTTTGAAGTTCGGCTTACAGACGATTTCCAAAACCAGGATAAAATCGAAAGGCTTGCTGCTCAACTGGAATCGCTTTCGCAGGTGGATGAAGTCGAGTATGGCCAAATTTGGCTGGGACGATTTACGAACATTCTCAATCTGTTCAGATTAACAGGATATGCAATGGGGGTTCTTTTTTTTGTGGCAACTGTTTTAATTGTCGCCAACACCATTCGTTTAGTGCTTTATTCAAGGCGCGAAGAGGTTGAAATCATGCGGCTGGTCGGTGCAACCGATGGTTTCATCAGAGTCCCTTTCTATATAGAAGGCCTTATCCAGGGAGCACTGGGTGGAATCATCGGGTTGTCGGCATTATTTGTTCTTTATATGTTTATCTCATCGAATGTGGATAAAGGTTTAACTTCAAGTTTGTTTGCAATCAGATTTCTTTCTTGGGAGGCTTTCCTTGGAATATTGATTTGCAGCATGTTTGTAGGGTGGATAGGGTGCTTTCTTTCTCTAAAACAGTTCTTAAAACAATAGCATATGTTGCAGTCGGTGTTATTATCGTACTGCAACCCCCCGATGTTTCCGTTGCACAATCCGATGAAATCGGAATTGTGACCGCCAACAAGCTGAACGTTCGGTCCCAACCCGGCGTTGAAAACCCGTCTTTAATGACGATTCCAGAAGGAACAAAAGTCAAAATTCTCGAGCATCATAATTTATGGCTTAAAATTTTACATAATGGCCAGGTCGGTTATATTCGAAATTTAGAGAGGTATGTGCATGTTATATCTGAGGACGGTGTAGAGAGCACGGCAAAAACAGAAAATAACAATGGCGACATCGAAGGTTTCAAAAAAGAGGCGACAAGTATCAACCGTGAGATAGAAAAAAAGACGGCCGAACTCTTGAGGTTTACCAGAAAAGAAACTTCAATCGTCAACAGCTTGAATGACATCGATCTGGTACTTGACAAGGCCAGAAAAAATGCTTCGTCTCTCAAAACAGAGCTGGCTGACTTTGAAAAAGAAATAGAGAAAGCGACAAATACATCCAAAGAATTTCAAAAAAAGATTAAAACCAGCGAAGAATATGCATCAAAACGCCTGGTCGCTCTTTATAAGCTGAGCTGGCTGGGGAAAATATATGTTTTGGCCTCGGCTCAAACCATGTATGAACTTTTTCATCGAAAAAAGGTTTTGGAACAGGTGCTGGCGTATGATGAAAATATTTGGCAGAATCTTTTGAACAATAAAGAGAAACTTCAGCAACTGCTGATCGAGTTGAATGCAAAAAAACAGGAAAAGCTTTCTGTTGAGACAGATTTAAAGAAACAGATTGAAATTATGTCTATTGAGAGACAAAATCGTTCACAACTACTTGATGATATACGTAAAAAAAGGTCTTTAGAATTAGCGGCTCTTGAATCCTTGAAGCAGGCAGCGGAAGATTTAGATCACACCGTAATATCTTTAAAATCCGAACCAGATCTAATGGAATCCCAGAAAAATATTTCACTAAAAAGCTTTTNNAATCTGATCAATTTCCAAAGTGGTATCGAGATAAAAGCTGACAGAGGTGAACCCATACGTGCCGTCTATGATGGGCGAATTCTTTATGCCAAATGGTTTAAGGGATACGGAAATATGATTATCATTGATCATGGGAATAATTATTACTCCATTTATGCCCATGCTCAGGAACTTTTTGCTTCACAAGGAGACACTGTTGAAACGGGCGAAGTTGTGGCGACAGTCGGAGACTCAGGGTCACTGATCGGTCCAAGTTTGCATTTTGAAATTCGTCATCATGGGAAGCCTGTGGACCCGTTGAAATGGATTAAAGAAGGTTAGTCTGGACGTTCAATGGGCTGAATGAGGGGTATTATGAGAAGTTCAGATTAAAAGGAGAAAATCCATGAATTTAAAGAAAAAACAACACATTAAACTGTGGTTGGCTCTGCTG
>DNGT01000281.1 GCA_003486165.1 Desulfobacteraceae bacterium | reverse complement strand
ATCCAGAAGCAAAGAAGAAAAAAGTCCTTTTCTGGGCCGTATATAGGAATCTATGTTGTTATATACAAGGGAAGGACTTATCGTCAGAATCTCTCTGGAATCAAAGTTAATTTCTTCATTAACAGAAATGGGTTCCAAATCACGCTGGAAGTTCTTCTTATACGAATAAACAAAAGAGAGGTCTGCGTTAAATTTTTGAAATAACTTCCGGTTAAATGATAATGATACGCCCCTTTCTCTGGTGCCGAAATTGGTATTAAACTCTTCCCTGGTTTCGGTAAACATATTTACTGCCGACTTGATTCGAGTTCCCAGAAACCTGGGCTCAGTGATGCCCAGATCACCCCGGTACCCTATCTGGCTGATTTCACCACCCGCGTAAACATCCTTGTTTAATCCAAAAAGGTTTCGGTCCCCGGCCAGGATGTTTGCGTAAAATCCCCTTTCGGTGTCATACCCTACGCCAGACTGAATATAATAAGGCTTTTTCTCTTCCAACTCCAAAAGCAGATTTACCTTGTCCGCCTTTTCTTTTAACCCGTAAGTGTTAAAACGGACCGAATCAAATGCTTCGATGTCGCGGATATCGCGCTGGGATCTCAAAAATTTCTTCAGAGAAAACGGCTCTCCCGGATCGAGTTCGAGTACATTTTGTATAACACGCCTTTTGGTGAGAAAATTTCCTGTCAAAGCCGTTTGCCCCATTTTCACAAACGGCCCTTCGTCAACGTCATACATTACTGAAGCTCCGGTGTTGTCCTTGCTGATGGCCGCAGTTCCCTTCACCTTGACATTGGGATAACCCTTTTCAGAGATCAGGGATGACAGCATGTTTTCATCGCTGCGAATCATATAGTCTCGAAAAACGGACCCTTCTTTCAAAGTGATGGCCTCACGGGCCTGAGCGTCTGACAACACATTCAACCCATTGATTTTTGAGGATTTCACGTTTGTTTGAATCCCCTCTCCAATGTCAATCGTGATGTCGACAATGTGTTTTTTTCCTTTAATGCCTTTATCCGATTTTACCTGGTCCTTCACTTCCGTGTTCATATAACCTTGTTCGAGATAAAGAGACGTTATGGCGCGTTTATCCTCTTCCAAGGTTTCCTGAACGAACGCACCGTTGGCGAAAATTCCCGGGGTTCGGGTCAACATCTGTTTTTTGATCTTCTTTGAATCAAACACATGATTTCCTTTGAATTCAACTGAATTTACAACGTATTGCGGCCCCTCATCAATAATCAGACGGATGTTGCGAACCGATTGACCTGCTTCTTGTTTTCTTTCAGACTCTATATCTATCCGGAAATCCTTATACCCTGCCTTGATGTAACGTTTCTTTATCAGGCGTATGCTTTTTTTTAGACCAAAATCCCTTTTATTCCCCTCCTTAAAAAGGATGAGATCTTTCTTTAACGTAAAATTCCAAAACGCTTGGTTGCCTTCAAACTCAATGTCATACCTGGAACCTTCATCAATGTTTAAAGAAATGGAAACATTTTGAGTGTTGGCATCTTTGTTGACAGCGGGGTTCACGACAACGTCCGGATACCCATTTTTCCGATAAAACCGGATGAGATTTTTGATGTCTTTATCAAATTCTTTTTTTTTAAAACGCCGCATAAAATCCGGAATCAACCACGATTTATACGTTTTGATCCGCATTTTTAGACGCGTCTTTGAAAAAGCCCGGCTTCCCTGGATTTCAAATCGCCGGATATGAAAAAAATCACCTTTATCGATATTGACAAAAATCACCATGTTTCCGTCAGCAGGATCTTCTTTGGCGTCTAAATTAACAACCGGTGCAATATAACCTTCATTCTTGAAAAGCTGGACAATGGCACCCTCCTTGGCGGGGAACGCATCCGGATCGTATGCATCTCCTGTTCGGAGCTGCATGGCGTTGATGATTTCTCGTTCCAACAGGGGAAATCCACCACTGATCTTAACATCTTTAACCCGGGAATATGGCGTTACCTGAAAATGAAGTGCCAATTGACCTTCTTTTACAGATGTTTCGAAAACATGGATGGCTTTAAATATTTTCGACGATTTCAAAGCTTCGAGGGAATCCTGGAACCGTTTTGTTGAAAAGGGTTCTCCTTCCTGGATAAAAATGAGATTCTTTACCAGATCAACCCATCGGCTCACATCCCCATTTATCCCCTGAACATCGACAACAACCTGTGATACTATGGGATCTGGTCTATCTGACTTCTCCTTTTGTGCATATGCGGTGTTTTTGGCAATACACATCATGAGAATCCACAACCATAGGGTTATTTTTATCCAGTCTTTCTGCTTCCACTTTGTCATCTGGATCCATCTTTTCTATCGAAATTCAAGTCTGAACTGAATCCCGCCGCCATAATGTCCCTCGGTATCCTGGAAAGCGTTCATGATCAGTTTTTCAAGAAATTTATATTCCGTGATCACTTTCCGGATGACCTTGGCATTTTTTGTCTGCAAGTCGTATTTGACCGTCACCCTTCTGGAAAGTTCTTTACCCAGAGTAACTTTTACTTCATCTGACGCCTCAGCATCTTTTGCTTCATTATATTCCAGAACCAAGACATCCAGACCGGTGGCATCCTTGATATCTTTTTGAACGGTTTCAGCTAAAACATCGGCAAGCATTTGTTTTGGAGATAACGATGAACCACCTTCTTTTGCAATCAGCTCCTGTGTTGTTTTTCCTGAAATCAGCAAGGAGAGAATATCCTCCTCCCTCTCTGAAGGATCGGAAGTCATATCAAACCTTAAGGCGTCCGGTGTGCCGAAAATTTTTAAAAAAATGGTCCATTCCCGAATTTTTACTTCACTTTGGATATCGATGGTCGGCTCAATTTTATACGGGTTTATAAAATCAAAGACCCCTTTTTTGACATTAAATTCATTTCTTTGGAAATATACGGTTCCGGATTCGACTTCTGCCCTTCCGCTGATCAGGGGTTGGTTCACTGTTCCGTGTATATTAAGATCAGGCTTGATCGTCAATAAAGAGATATTATTATCAACCACAAAAGGGTCTCTGTAACGGATTCTGCAATCAAGGGCCGTGTGGTTAAAAATAGGCCAGGGGGTCTTAGACGTCACCAAAGGCTCCTTCCGTGATGCTTGACCAATGCTTTCCATGAGATTCAGACGAACATCTTTATTATATGTCCCCTCAAGAAGCTCAACATATCCTTTTATCAAGGACTTCTCCGAAGAACCTCGAACATCCAGTTCAGAACTCAACCGGACGTCCAATACGTCAGGAATCGAAATGGGAAGGTTATTCACTTTCAACTTGAGTCCAATGTTTGACGGTTGATATCGTTCAAGATCAATAGCACCCTTAAGTTCAAATGTTCCGGTATCCAGCATCCCCTTGATACCGTCCAGAACCATAGCGTCGGATGTTATCCGAACACCTCCGTTTATGTCGTGGAATTTTTGAAATAATCCCGGAATGGTCATCCCTCCGTCCTTGATATCCGCATGAATGATCAGGTTCGGCGTTGACAGGCTTCCATTCACTTTGAGCGAAAAGCGTGTTTCACCGGTGGCATCGGAAATATCTTCCGTAAACATCGGAAGTATGTTAAAAGGAATCTTTCCATCGGCTTCTAAGTTAATATCTTTGTTTAATTTTCCGGAACCTTTGATGGTACAATGGCCTTGATCGAGCAGAGACAGTCGCATCCCGGGAATCGATATGTCATCATTGTGGACCAGAAGCATAAGATCGCTACCCCTGACCAATGGTGTATCCTTCCAAAAAAGCGCCAGTTGAGAAATGTGGGTTGTCCCTTCTATCTGGATCGGCACACCGAAATTACCCTTTGATTCAATACTTCCGGTAATGGTTCCATTCAATTCTTTTTTGCCGACAAGTTTTAAATAAGGCGTCAAATCCGTGTTATCAAAACGAGCGGATGTTGAAAAAGAACGGGATTGAAAACCGTATGTTGCATCCAGGCTAAAGTTCAGTCCCCCGGATATATACACGGTGTGATCCTCGACTTTAATCTCAAACGGAACTTGTTCCAGGCGCTGATCGTTGAAGCTTAAATCACCGAGCACTACTTTTCCTTTAAGCCGGGGATTTTCAAACCCGCCTTTTCCGGAAATATCAAAAGAAATGTTTCCGCTGTCGATGTTCAATGACGCCATCTTTTTTATGTTTTTAAAGGAAATACCATTTGAGATCATGCTGAAATCATAATTCTTGTCCATGGAAACCCAGCCATTCAAGACGATTTTCTCACCCGGTGCGATGACAAGAGACAAAGGATCGAGATGGATTTGACGACCGTCAATGGCTGATGACAGCTTAATTTCATTAAGTTTCTGTATGTTGAGATCCACATTTTTGCCACTAAGATCAAGCTGCCCTTTGGGATGGTTTGCACTTCCTTTAACATGGCCATTCAGGACAAATTTGCCCTTCATCCCTTGGACAAAATCTTCCAGGAACAGGGTGTCTCCTTTTAGTGCAACATCAAAATCAGGGTTTTCTACAAGTTTATAATCTCCCGGATCAAATATTCGAGCAGAACCGGAAATATCGAGTCCGGACTTGTTGTTAAGGATTTTTCCATGTTCCAGGGAAAGACGCCCGTTTGAAAACCGGATATTTACACCAGCCTTGCCGAACCTGATGTTCTCGAAACCCAGATTTTCCCCGTTTAATCGCGCATCCAAAGCCGGCTCTCTCAACGTCCCTGATACATTTCCGTTTATATTCATCTTTCCCAACACGCCGTTTATCCCCAGGCTCCTCATAATTTGGGTCAGATCGGGAGTTTCCAGTTTAAAATGAGCTGACACCTGGTGTGAGGAAACACCATAATTGCCGTTCATCTCAAGCCTTGACCCACCTGCACCGGCGGTCAGATTCTGAACGGTAACCCCTCCCTTTTTCATATCTGCCTGTGCACTCACATGAACATCAAGGGGCGAACGTCCTTGTCCGGCGGACAGTTTTTTTATATAAAGTTCAAGTGAAGTTTTAGCCCAAAGCGTGTTTGGATAAACACCTTTGCCTTCAAGCTCAATTTTAGCGCTCGCGACGCCCTTTAAACCGGATATTCCTGGCGGTAAATCAGCAAGCTGCGAGTCTTTCTGATGAATGGAAAATTTGTAGAAGATGGCATCTAAATCAGGGTTTGAGGTTAACCACCCCTCGGTAAATGCCTTCTTAAAGTCCACATCACCTTTGATATTGAATTTGCCCAAGGGGGTATATAAATATACGTCGTCGATGTTCAGAATTTTTTCTTTTAAACGGCAATTCAAATGAATCTCGCCGACGCTGTTTCCGGCAATCTTTCCTCCTTCGTATCGAAACATTAAATCGATATTGGGATTGTCTAACGACCCCTTTAGGGTCGAGTTCACCTGAACTGCTCCTGAATAATCAGGTCCAAGCGTCATTAAATCCGTGACTTTGGAAAGAGATGCCCGGCTTTGTAAACTAAGATCCAAAAGGGGTTTGCCTGTAAAAAGATTTTCGATAGTACCTGCGATATTGGCATAAATACCATCTGTATTCACTTCAAAGAGCAATTTATCGATTCGGTCTTTTTGAACATCTGCTTTTAAGGAGAGTTGATCGATGAAGGTTTGAGCACCTTTTCTTTGAATCTTCCCCTTTTCAATCTGACAAACAAACCGGCCGCTCTGTTTTAATAGATTCCCATCCGTGATCGTAAGATTCACGTTTTGAAACACCACCTGATCTGTTTGGTTCTCGGCAGTATCTTCGGCTGTTTTGTACTGAACGAAACCATTCATCACTCTTAGTTGACGGATAACAATATTAAATGGAAGACCGCCATTTTTACCAGATTCTGATGGTTTGTCCCCTGTAGTGTAAAGTGCCTGAATCAGATTGAGGTTTCCGGAACGATCTTTAACCAAAGACATATTTGGATTTTCCAGAAGCAGGTCGTGAACGGTCAATTCCCCTTTTAAAAGCCCGGTCCAAGATATGTGAATTGAAAACCGCTTCAACTCGATCAATTTATCATTTTCAGGTCCCGTCAAAAGTACATGGTTCAATTCTACTTTTCCGCCTAAAATGGAAAATCTGTTTTGGCTCCATGTTAACGTGCCGGGAATCGTCTGATTCACCTTTGCCTGAATCCGTTGCCGAACCTGTTCTGTATCCAGGTAAAACTGAATCCCCAGAAGCGCGATCAACACAACGGCAACTACCGAACCGATTCCGATTAAGACCCATTTAAAGTATTTCATAATGATCGTTCACCGATGACCCATTTTGTCCTAACTTGAGCGTTCCAAATTTTAATAGGGGATTAAATATTTTTTATAATTAAATGTATACATCTTTTCTTAGATAGATCCAAGTATCAAGTTAATTGAGAGGGCGGGGAGTTCTTTTGTTTGTCAAATCGCTCCATGGATAACGTTTTTTTTCAAACCGTGTAAACTTGTGTGCTGATAAGAAAGAAAAGTGGTGACCTTCATAAATATATTCCGTATTGGTAAAATCATTTTTTCATGCTATGATCTCAAAAACGAAAGGAATGTCATTCGGAAAATACCATTGAAAGGTGGAACATATGAAAGCTTTTGTAAAAATTGTTTCTATTTTAATATTTGGTCTTATGTTGACTATAGCTACTGGCTGTGCGCCGACACTGGTTTCCATCAGCACCCCTGAAATTCAAACTGTCGAGAATTCCTATTATGCCGCTCAATTTGAACCTTTGGGAGAAGGTAAAAATTATTTTGATAATTTTCGTCTCAAATTAGCAAACAAGACCCAAAAAGATTTGGAAATCGATTGGAATAATACCCGTTATCTTTATAACGGACGCGATTTAGGGGTTTTTGTATTTAAAGGAATCCAACCTGAAAATATTAAAAGCTTAACCATACCACCGGATGTCATCCCTGCAGGACAGTCCTTTACAAAAGACATAACGCCATTGAAACTTCTGGCTCGAGAGCCCATCACCGGCCAGGGCGCTAAGGCCGGTAAAATTACACCCGGTCCAATTCCAACCGGTGAAAGTGGCATTTTCTTAGTTATAAAACAAAATGGTAACACGATTAAAGACAAAATAACCGTCAAAATTACGGAACAAAAAGTCCAATAGTAAATATCCGAACCCATCGAAAATCCCGCCATCCATAAGTGACATTTATCAATGACTCGATTTAAAAAAATATCTCTCTGGATAACCGCCTGTTTTATCTTCTGTGCTGCGCTTATTTTCATCTTGATTTTATCTTCAGATAAACTCATCAATCAAAAACAGATTTCAGATAAAATCCAATCCGGTGTTTCTGAAGCGATCAATGGCCAAGTAACCTTTGAACGCATTCATTTTTCTTTTTTTCCGCAACCACAAGTTGTCGTTCAACAGTGCCGTTTTTCAATTCCCGAAACAATCAAGGGAACTGTCGTATCCCTGTCCATCACTCCGAAACTCTTACCCCTTATCCTGGGAGAGTTTCAAAATTCCAGAATTACGTTATACACGCCTGACATCGAAATTTATCTCGACCGAAAGCCTGGTTCAGAAGACAAACATCTTAATTCATTCTCTTTGGGAACCGTTGAAGAAAAAGTGGGAGCCATTTTGAGCGTTGTATTATCAAAAACACCAGGACTACGCGTCCGGTTAAAGAACGCTCGGTTGAATATTCTCAAAGAAAAAAAACCTGCGTTTTGGTTCCGAAATATTAACGCCAGTATGAATGTTTTAAAAGACCATATCAGCTTGGACATGCAATCTGACGCCAAGCTATTTCAAAATATTTCTCTAAAAGGTGCTCTTTATTTTTATAAAGACAAACTTTCGTTTTCCCTTACAAATCTCAAATTAGACTACCCTCGGCTTTATTTATCCGGCAAAATGGATATCCATGGCGCCTTGCCGTCGACACCGCAAAAGGTCAATTTGGAACTCTTAGGAAAAAATGTGGATGTCGCTTCAACCCGAAAAGCGGCTCTGGATCTTGCAGGAGAAAATCCTGTCGTTAATGATATATTTGAAATTGTAAAAGGCGGAAAAGTTCCATTCATTCAGTTCACTTCCCATGGAAAATCAATGGAAGAGCTGGGAGAATTGGAAAACATCACTATCAACAGCAACATGACAAGTGGTGAGATTTTTGTTCCCGGAGT
>DNGT01000268.1 GCA_003486165.1 Desulfobacteraceae bacterium | reverse complement strand
GAAAAACTCCCCGACCCCTGAAATTATATAGAATTTAGATGCAGTGATTGTCGAGTTTGCCGGTCGTAAGATCCCGCCTTTCGGAGAGATACAAGGCGCGGATTGAACGGTGAATAGTGAAGGGGAAAGAGCAGGGGTCCGGGATCAGGGGGCAGGAATAAAAAATAAGAGTTAACGGTGAATAGTTGAAAACCAATGATAGTGAATCTTAGGAAAAAAAAGTGACTTTCAATCACTGTTTACTATTTACTGTTCACCGTTCACTATTCAACATCACTCAACAATCTCAAGTACGTATCTTTTCCCAGTCCCTCCGGAAGCGGCATTTAATAACGTCCTGATGGCATGGGCTGTTTTGCCCTGTTTACCGATGATTTTTCCCATATCGCTTTTAGCCACCCTAAGTTCCAATACAACGGTTTGGGTACTCTCAATTTCATTAACCCGAACCTGATCCGGTTCGTCGACAAGTGCTTTTACAATTTGAATTAATAGATCTTTCATGGGGTTGGTTTCCTGTTTAGATAATGTCAGGTCAACGTTAGTTTAAGACGCCAAATGATAATTTGATTTCACACAATAGCCGCATCAAGAGCAACACAATACATACCAATACGGGTTCGGTTACAATTATAGTAACGGACCAACAACACTCATATGCCCTGCCATACTCTTTATTGTCCTGCATGAACCGAATTACTTTTTCACCGGTGTGAGGTCCTTTTTGAGTTATTTCGGCTTTCGCAATAAAATCGGTTCCTCTCTTGGTCATAAGCACTGACGGCACACTTTTCTCAAGCCATTTAAATGTTTCTTGAAATTTGTGCTTAATTTGGAGAGCTCCTTCGTGTGGCTCTAACATTTCTCACCTTTAGCTTTGTATCACTTGAGCATATGATTGTTTACTGAATGTTGATATACAAATATCATATTTTTCTGTTGTCAGGTCAAGTAAATCCTATTTGGGGCAATTGTCAAATCATCTACGTCCACCGACAATTAAATTCATATTTCCCTGGTGCAGTTTGAAACGTTTAATTTAGNNATGATCGGATATTCTCAATTCTATTTCTTAAGGAAAATCAATGGACAGCGAAAATTTCAAAGATCAATGTAATGATATAACCAAAGAATTCAACATTAAAATCCCCTGTATGCTTGCAGAGAGAGTTGAATCCTATGCTTCAAAGAACAACACAACAATTGCCAGCGTCATCATTGAAGCATTGGATTCATTTTTGAGAAAGCAGTAAAAACAAAAGGCAGAACTTTTTTTAACCCTACCTTTTTTGAGTCGGATGTATAACGGATTATTTAAAGAAGGAATCTATATATCCTCTTTATTCCATTTGTTTGAGTCTGTCAGAAATGTTTTTTCGGATGTCTTCAATAAGTTCTCTACGGTATGTTGAATCATTTCTATCTGTCTTTTTTCCTCCTCCTTACTTCATTACCATTTTATTTCCGGGGCCGTTTGGGCGGACTGACAACCGCCTCCCCATCTAAAACCTGGGTGCCCTGCTGATTCACACAGACGGTCTTTAATCGAACCCGGTTTTTCCCGGCCATGATTTCTATCACTTCTACACGGGCGGTAATGGTATCGCCAATTCTTACAGGTGCCAAGAAACTCAACGTCTGGCTGATATAAATGCTGCCTGTGCCGGGAAGTTTTGTTCCGATGGTCGTAGAGATGAAACCTGCCGACAGCATGCCATGGGCAATACGGGTCTTGAAAAAAGTCTTTTTCGCATACTCTTCGTTCATGTGAGCCGGGTTAAAATCGCCGGTAATCCCGGCAAACTGATAAATATCCGATTCCGAAACTGTTTTGCTAAACTCGGCCGTATCCCCTATTTCAAGTTCTTTGATGGTTTTGCCTATCATTTTAAACTCCTTTCATGAATAAGGATCATTCAGGTTTAATTTAGGAAGTGTAATAGATATATTTTTATGGTTATATATCGCGAAGCGATGACCATTATTTATTCGGTCAAGTCGACCGAATAAATTGTCTGGGACACCTGACCCCTGCCTCCCCTCTGCCCTATTTGTAGCCTATCTATTGGTTTTTGAGCAACACGCTGGACATCTCATTAAATACCCTTCAGGTGAACACTTAAATAAAGCGCCACCCATCAGTCCAAATCCTCCTGATGTGGCTGTTATATCGATGATTGTCTCACACCCGCACATCGAACAATTAGCTTTTAATACGATTGTCGATTTCTCTGGTTTGCCTTCAAATATCTTTCTTAATATTTCAATCATCATGCAGTATATCCAAGTTCAATTTTTTGCTTTCACAATTTTCACAAGTATCGTCTGGCTAATCTTCTCCAATTCAGCTGGAGAGATCCCTTTTATACCAAATTTAAAGGCAAAGGGTGGCTAATTGATAACCGCCACCCCTTTAAAATTGTATAATCAGAAAATTAGGATGCCAATAGAGGAAACTGAATGTCCTGCAAAAAAATATATTAACTGGTTTTCAATAAAAAGATCAAGACTGATTTGTTAGGGATTGAATACGTAGTTTAAATACCCGTTCAATGGAGAGATAAAAGGTGAGA
>DNGT01000237.1 GCA_003486165.1 Desulfobacteraceae bacterium | reverse complement strand
TTACAGGAAAGAGAGTTAACCCGTGTGGGCGGCGAAAAAGTCATACCTGTGGATGTCCGGGTCATCGCTGCCACAAACAAAGATCTTGTGGATCTAAAAAACAGAGGATTATTTCGCGAAGATCTCTATTATCGGTTGAACGTCGTCAGTCTTGAAATCCCTCCGCTTACGAAGAGAAGAGACGATATCCCGTTGCTTGCCCGGCATTTTTTGGAAATTTTTGTAGACAAAAACAAAAAGGAGATAAAAGGGTTTACGCCCAAAGCAATGGACCAACTTATTCGCTATGATTGGCCTGGCAATGTCCGCGAACTGATGAATGCGATTGAAAGAGCGGTGGTACTGGCCCGCACAGACTATCTTGATGATCAGGATTTTTCCATCTTGCAACCGTTGTTACAGCAGCCAGTTCCGGTCCTATCTGATTTTGAAAATATAGACATACCNNATCCGTGGCCGGCAATAAAAGCGAGGCGGCACGACGTCTGGGTATTACCAGAAAAACCCTTCACAAAAAGCTTAAAAAATATGGCGTGATGGACTAACTAAGAAGTTTGAAGTGATCTAAAGTGATCTTAAATGCCTAAAGTTAGGCTGTTTTTGCTATTAACAACTCAAGTTTTGCACCCATATTTTAATATCGAATTTGAATGAGGAGATTTGTTGATGCGATTTAAAAGAATATCATTTCTTGTTTTTATGTTTTTATTTTTTGGTGGACAGGTGGCATTGGCATCTGATTTGTCCTCTAAAACAGCATCTGCCACTGATGCGTCGCTTTTATCCCTGGATGAGGTGATGTATAAGGTTGAGAAGCATTATTCTGTGTCTGGCTTTACTGCAGATTTTTCCCAAACTTCATCAATAAAGGCCATGGAAATAACAGATAGTGCATCGGGGAGAGCCTTTTTCAAACGTTCCGGGAAAATGAGATGGGAATATGAAACACCTGACCGACAAATCATTATTACGGACGGCAAAACGCTGTGGGTATTTAGACCTGAAGACAACCAGGTCATGATTGGAAAGGCCCCTTCTTTTTTTAAAGGTGGTAAAGGATTCAGTTTCCTTTCTGATATGAAGGTGATAAAAGAAAAATTCGACATGGTTCTTGAAAAAGAGACTAAAGAGGGTTTTTTTGTCCTCAAGCTCCTACCCAGAGAAAAAACCTACGATATTGTGGAAATTTACCTGTGGATTTCAAGAAATACTTTTGATGTTGTCAGAATTTTGACCTATAATTCATACGGTGATGAAACACGGATCGTCTTTAACAATATTCAGCTTAAACAGAATCTCGATGATTCCTTGTTTGGTTTTGAAATCTCTGAGGGTATAGAGGTGCTGAATCTTGATGAGCAGCAAGATCAATGAGAAATATCATATAATAGGAAAGAGAAAAGGGAAATCAGAAAGAGAAAAGAGGATAAGGGGNNAAAATACAAACCCTCTGGGGATAACCAAAACCTGGTTCTCTGCGCCAGGATTTTTAATAGAGTAGGAACTGTAGAATGAAGGAAAAGATAAGAGGCTTGCTGAAAAAAAGAAACGCTATCATGCTTTCACATAATTATCAGCCCCCGGAAATTCAGGATCTGGCAGACCTTTGCGGTGATTCTTTGGAGCTGAGTATCAAGGCCGCCCAGACCAACGCCGAAGTCATCGTTTTTTGCGGGGTTCATTTTATGGCGGAAACCGCTTCGATATTGTCTCCTAACAAGGCGGTGCTCCTTCCTCGAGAAGATGCCGGGTGTTTGATGGCTGATATGATCGAGCCCGAGGGTCTTCAGGTTATGATAGATAAGCTTCCGGCAATGCCGGTTGTCACCTATGTCAATTCAACCGCAGCGGTCAAGGCGCTTTCCACCATTTGCTGCACATCGGCCAATGCCATTGATGTTGTTAACAGTCTGGATGCCGACGAGGTGCTTATGACACCTGATCGGAATCTCGCCCTGTACACTGCCTCAAAGACTAAAAAGAAGGTACACATCTGGGATGGATATTGCCCCACCCATGATCGGCTCAAACCTGAAGATGTGCATCATGCCAGAAAGGCCCACCCGGACGCTGTTTTCATGGCCCATCCTGAATGCCGGCCGGAAGTCCTCGAACTGGCAGATGTTATTCGCAGCACTTCGGGCATGATCCGTTATGCAAAAGAGTCTAAAAGTTCCTCTTTTATCGTCGGTACGGAGATCGGGCTGATTTATCCCTTGAAAAAAGCCAGTCCTGACAAGGTGTTTTATCCGGCTTCAACCAAGATGTTGTGTAAAAACATGAAAAAGATCTCCCTTGAAGATGTTCTCAGGAGCCTCGAATTCATGGAAGGCGAGGTCAAGGTGCCTGAAAATATCAGGCAGCCCGCGTTTAAGGCGGTTCAGAGGATGGTTGATTTGTCCCTTTTGCATCGATAGGATAAATTCAGAGTAATAGTGTTGTCCTTTGAAACAAATCGACTTCAAAAGAGCTCCAGGTACAAACGATTGAAGATTGATGATTGTCGATCGAAGATTATCGTAGATCCCGATTTTTCGGGGAATATTTAATACTTAATCGAAAGCCCTATTTTTTTCTATTTACTGTTTCCTATTGGTTCAAGTTTTTTCAGCAAAAAGTTAATTGTACCTGGAGCGGTAATATTTTCAAAAGGCTAAAGTGTTACAATTCAGCTAACCAGCTCTTCCGGAATGTCGGCATTTGTGTATACCTTCTGAACATCGTCACAGTCTTCAAGGGTTTCCATCAATTTGACCATCTGCTCGGCTTCTTTGCCCTGAAGGTTTACGGTGGACTGGGGAAACATGGTGATTTCTGCGACAATGTAAGGGATTGATTTCTTTATAATAGCTGTTTTCACCGTTTCAAAATCCTGAGGGGTGGTGAGGATTTCAAAATTGCTGTCATCTTCCCTGACATCTTCGGCCCCGGCATCAATGGCGGCTTCCATCAAGGCATCCTCATCAACGGCACGATGTTCAACAACAATATACCCTTTTTTTGCAAACATCCAGGCAACGCACCCATTGGACCCGAGATTGCCTCCGGCCTTGGTTAAAATATGGCGGATATCTGCTACCGCCCTGTTTTTGTTGTCGGTGAGCGATTCAATATATATCGCCGCGCCGCCGGGACCATACCCTTCGTAAGTGCTTTCTTCGTAATTCACCCCTTCCAGTTCGCCGGTTCCCTTTTTTATGGCCCGTTCAATATTGTCTTTGGGCATATTTTCGCTTTTTGCAGCCAGGATGGCTGTTCGAAGTCTTGGATTTGCGTTGGCATCCCCTCCGCCCATACGCGCTGCCACTGTAATTTCTTTAATGAGTTTTGTGAAAATTTTTCCCCGCCTGGCATCTGTAGCGCCTTTTTTGTGTTTAATGGAAGACCACTTGCTGTGACCTGACATTTTTTCCTCCTGTTGTTCTCAGAAAAAAATTGAAGAATCATCTCCTTGAGTTTTTAATAACAATATATCATTTTTTTCCAAATCCGATAACATAAATTTCCTTGCTGGCTTTTCGACTGCTTTTGGGCTTAAAAATTTTGTGGTTTTTGAAAACAGACCGGACCGAGTCTATAAATGTCCTGAAATCTTCTCCCTGAAAAATCTTGCAGACAAACGACCCGCCGGCGGTCAATGTCATCTGTGCGATGGACAATGCCGTTAGGCAGAGATTAAAAGATCGGGTGCTGTCCACAACTTTATTTCCGGTTGTGGATGGGGCCATGTCGCTGATGACGACATTAAAATCTGTTCCAAGAGACTTGAAAAAATCATCATCCATTAAGAGAATGTCACCGGTATAAACCCTGACATGGGCAGGAACATTTATGGTGACCGGTACGAGGTCGATGCCGATCACTCGCCCAGTTTTCCCGGTCATTTTGGCCGAATAAAGAAGCCACGATCCGGGCGCACATCCCAGATCCAGAACGTTGTTTCCCTTTTTTATAATATTGTATTTTTTTTGTATTTCCTCAAGTTTATAGACCGATCGGGCTGGGAATCGTTCCTTTTTTGCCTGCTGAGTATAATGATCTTGCCATTGGCTGTTTTTTTTTTCATATCGTTTCATGGTAAAGGTTAAAACAGGTTCTCCATAGCTTCTGATACCGTTTTTACGCCGATGAGTTTTATGCCTTTCATCCCGGTGGTCCGTTTCAGGTTGCTTTGCGGCACAAGACATCGATTAAAGCCCATTTTTTTTGCTTCAGCAACCCTGGTTTCAACCCGGCCAATGGCTCTGACTTCACCGGTTAAACCGATTTCACCCAAAATAACGGTTCCTTTTTGAATGGGGCGGTCTAAAAAGCTTGAAGCAACAGCAGCGACAATGGCCATGTCGACAGCAGGTTCGTCTATCTTAACTCCCCCGGCAACGTTGATAAAGATGTCGTGCCCCATCAAATGCATGCCCAATTTTTTTTCCATTACTGCAACCAGCAGGGCAACCCGGTTGTGATCGATTCCCAAAATTGTTCTTCGAGGATTCCCGAAGCTTGTACTGCTTGCAAGGGCCTGAAGTTCAACGAGGATCGGCCTTGTTCCTTCCATGCTGGCCGTAACCACGGAGCCCGGGACGTTTTCAGGTCGTTCGGAAAGAAATACAGCTGAAGGGTTGGCCACTTCATTGAGGCCGCTTTCATTCATTTCAAACACACCGATTTCATTGGTTGATCCGAACCTGTTCTTTACCGCTCTGAGAATCCGGAACACGTGGTTGCGATCACCTTCAAAGTAAAGCACCGTATCGACCATATGCTCTAAAAGCCTCGGTCCGGCAATGGCGCCGTCTTTGGTTACGTGTCCCACCAGGAATACGGGTGTTCCGGTCTTCTTTGCCATGAGCATGAGTTGCATGGTCGATTCCCGTACCTGAGTGACACTTCCGGGAGCGGAGGTTAAATCAGAGCAGAACATGGTCTGGATTGAATCAATCACCATCACCTTTGGCTGAAGAGATCCGGCCATCAACAGGATCGATTCCATATCATTTTCCGAAACCACCATCAAGTTCGGCGATACTGCGGACAGCAGCCTTTGGCTGCGTATCCTCATCTGGCGCTCCGATTCCTCTCCGGAAACGTACAATACTTTTGAGCCTTTTTCAGCAATACCGTGCAGCCCCTGAAGCATAAGGGTTGATTTTCCGATTCCCGGATCTCCACCAATCAGGATAAGGGTGCCGGGGACGAGCCCGCCGCCCAAAACACGATCAAATTCTCTGATTCCGGTTAAAAGACGTTCTTCCGGATCAAGGGCAATGGCGTCCAGGGGGACCGGTTTTGTCTGCAAAGAAGCTAACATCCAACGCGGGCCTTGGACAGGTTTGGCTGTTATTTTTTCTTCCACAAAGCTTTGCCACTGTCCGCAGTCCGGACATTTACCCATCCATTTGGGTGTCTGGTAGCCGCAGCTCTGACAGGAAAATACTGTTTTTGAAGTTTTTTTCACCATGCAGGATGATCGCTTAAATAGATTTCAATTAGTGTCCATCCATAAATGGTCTTTTATTCGCTGGACTTCGTTCTCCGCGGGTTTCCGGCTGCGGCGTACTTCGTGTACGCCTTCCTGTCCCGTGGGCGGGGGCCGAAAACCCTTGTGCGGCCTTTACCAGCGAAAAAAATCCTCATTTATGAATTGGACACTTAAAAGTGTTTTCCCCTGTCCTGGATAGACAATAATTAGGGAACACCCCGTCAAGTTTTGATGCGATAAGGATTTGACAAAATCCTTCATAACATGTCATTTAAATCTGATCAACCTGTGTCTTAACACTATCAGGAAAAGTTAAGGTCAACTCTAACTAATTCATATAGAAGCGATTTGCTTTCCCGGATAAGGCACTAAAATCCCAAATTACAATACTCAAATTACAAACAATATCAAAATTACAAATTTCAATGACCAAAATATTTCAATCAGTTATTGTATGTCTCGCTGTCATTCGATCTGTTTTTAATTTTGAATTTAGGTCATGGGTATTTGTTTGAGATTTGTATTTTGGTGCTTGGAATTTTCATAATTTTCATAAGCCAGTAATTTTATTTGTTCCAAGTAATTATGTGTTCAAATGACGTAACCCTGTTAACGGTACAGCTTAACTCACAATATTATTATTGAATAAAAATTTATGATCGATTACCATCTGCACACATTGTTTTGTAACCATGCTACCGGCG
>DNGT01000251.1 GCA_003486165.1 Desulfobacteraceae bacterium | reverse complement strand
AAAAATGGTATTGGATACACCAATTTCCCACCGTGCATGGGCCCTTGCGCCCATCATCATAAATTGTCCCCATTGTCTTAGAAAATTCACGTTACCGCTCCTTTCTTTTCGTCTGTTAGCTTGAGATTCCCTAGTTTCTCAATTTTTTGTTTCTGTATGGTTCTCCTTTTAAAAGCATCCTGAAGCTTGTAAAAAAGCTCATCAAAATCTGCTGGTTTCATCAGATAATCAAAAGCGCCCAATTCCATGCCCTCTATGGCCGCTTCTATGCTGGCGTGGCCGGTTAACATAATGACTTCCATCAAAGGATCTAACTTCTTAATCTCTCTTAACGTATGTATTCCGCCGATACCCGGCATTCTGACATCCAGAACAATCACATCTACCGGCTGCTCGTTCAAATAATCGAGTGCCTGTTCACCGCTTCCAACCCCCACAACATTTACGCCGCGTTTTTTCATGCGTTTCATCAGTGTTTCCAAAAAATCGATTTCGTCATCCACAAAAAGAACTTTCAAGGCTTCCAACTTCATCACCTCCTAGATGAAACAACTTCCTGTATTTTTAAAATGAGTTCCTCAAAATCACAGGGTTTTGTCAGGTAATCCGAAGCCCCGAGTCGAATACCGTCTCTGGCCGCTTCTTCGGACCCGTGCCCTGTGAGCATAATAATGGGAAGATCCGGAACGATTTTTTTAAAGATTTTTAACACTTCGATTCCATCCATATCTTCCATCTTCAGATCCAGGACCACTGCATCAAAATCCATCTTCCTCAAAGCCTGCAACGCCTCCCTGCCGCTGTAGGCTTTAGTGGCTTCAATATTCCGTTTGGACATCCTTTTGGAAATGACCTCCACAAAGCCTCTTTCATCGTCCACGAGAAGGATCTTTATCGTTTTGTTTTTGTCTTCAACCATCAAAGGTAACCTTATAATAGAAGTCGTTCTTTCCTTTCAGTTTTGATCTTTGAGCTTTGAGCTTCCGGCTTTCAACTTACCGGAGGGTCTTGCACCGGAAGACGGATGTAAAACGTGGTGCCCGAATCAATACCGCTTTTCACATCTATTTGACCCCCCATTTTTTGAATTATACCGTAACAAATGGACAATCCAAGACCGGTTCCTTTTCCCACCGGCTTGGTGGTGAAAAACGGTTCAAATATTCTGGAAAGGTTGGCTTCCGGAATTCCGGGTCCGTTGTCCGAAACCTCAATAACAATAACCCCTTCTTTGAATTCAGAACGGGTGGATATTGTCAATTCGCCCCCTCTGTTTTCCATGGCATCGATGGCATTGTTCATCAGATTCAACAGAACCTGCTGCATCTCCGACTGGGATAGATACGTGACGGGAAGATCATTTTGAAAATCCGTACGAATCGTTATCTTGGCGTATTTTGCCCTTTGTTCCGAAAGCGCAATCAACTCCATGATCATTTCGTTGATATGAGTNNGCCTCTTCCACCATTATGGCTACGGGGTTGTTGATTTCATGGGCGATGCCTGCAGCCAGACTGCCGATGGACGCCAGTTTGCCGGTTTCTATAATCTGTTTGTCCATCATCTCTTTTTCCTGGTCAGCCATGGAGATACGATGGACCATTCTCTTGGAAAGAAAAAGTGCGGCAAAGACAATTCCGAAGGCACCGAATACCATTATCATTACGACGACGTTAATTGCATTGTAGAAATCCAAATATGCGTCACGATGATTCTGTTGATAAACCAGAAGCCAGTCCCCGTCTTTCAAGAAGGACGCCACATAAATAATTTTTTTACCCGAGTCATCCTTCCTTTCTACGATATGGACTTTTTGCGGATCATCTTCCTTGATCTTCAGGAAATCTCGGTATGGTTCATTTTTTGGGGCGATATCGAAAAAGGGTTTGGTTTGAAATTTTCCTTCTCTATTAAGGATATAGGCAAACCCTGTTTCACCGATACGGATATTTTTAACAAAATCATTAAACGCCACAAAATCAATGGTCGCCCGTAAGATCCACGGGTCACCCATCCAGTTATCCCTCACCGCAACGATAAAATGAGGGAGTCCCCGAAGACCCAGGAAAACATCGCTGATAAAATACCGCGTGTTCATCGCCTTTTTAAACCAGTCCGCCTCGAAATATAATGCCTCTCCGAGTCTGAAAGGGCCGGCATACGCTACCTGGAGTCCCTGGGAATTTACAACACCCAAATCTACGAAAACAGGGCCAAAAGACTGTTGCAGCAAGTCCAGTCTGTCCTGGAGAAAAGAGGCATCTCTCAACTCATCGAAACAAAAGGTTTCCGCTAGATATCGAATATCTCCCAACTTTTCCTTTAAAAAATTATCGATGGTCTGTTTGTGCTTGAGTACCAACTCTTGAAGATGAGCTTCCACTTTTTCATGATAGGAAATGTGGAAACGATAGAGAATGATACTTCCCACCAGGATCAAAGGAGTAAATGAAACAATAATAATGGTCAGGATCATTTTCCGGGTTAATGATTTGTAATAGTTAGTTTTTTGATATTTTGCCTGCTTCATCTCCGGATGCCTCTGATTATTTTTTCCCATCCTCGAACGTCTTGAATTTCTTCGGGTACGATTCCTTCAAAAGGTTCCAAACCACATATTTAAGGGTTTCGCTGCTACTCCCCTGTTTTGGAACAAACGCTGCCTTACTGATATGCGAAGTAGATTCGAAATCATGAAAAGGATCACTGTGGATGACTAACGGCAATGAAGGTATTCGATCTTCAAGTCTCCTGAACAGATTCAGCTGACTGACATCCGGAATATCCGGATCGATAATAACAAGATCGATGGGTGCAGAACTGTAAATGATATCCATCAATTCCCTGCCGTTTTTCGCGAGTTGAACATTGTAGCCTTCGGACAGAAATTCCCGCTTTAAAAAACTTCTAATATGCGGATTTCGATCAACAATCAGTAAATTGAATTCTTTTTGCATCAGCCCTTATTGATAACCTAAAAATCCAGGTTAAGCGGTTCACGGTTCGCAGTTTAGCAACGCCAACATCCATGCTCAAAAGAATTTATTAAGAATTCAGCAACCTTTATCAGTTCGCCTAATGAGTGACTACTGCGGTTGTCTATATCCAGATCCCAATAAACGGTAGCGGGATGATTTTACAACCTTGAACGTTGAACGGGGAACACGGAACCGCTCAGTTTAGGAAAAAGTTTCTCTATGAACTTCACGCCGGTCTACCAGATACAAAAGAGATGCTTTTTCTCTTATCGCTTCTTTAAGCATATTGATCTTGAAGCGATCGATACCATACATACGGATATAGACCCGGCGAAATCCTTCAGGCGCCATGTCATAAGACGTCAGGATGCTGGCCATTCGGCCTCCGTATTCTCGAATTATATCCGTTACTTCTTTTATAGAACCCGGCCGATCTTCTACCTCCACACCGAATTGTATGCCCCTTTTTTCTGCGCCGGTCAGTGAAATGAGGATTCTGAAAATCTCATTCTGAGAAATTGTGCCGACGACATCACGGTACTGATCGATAACCGGAACTCCGGATATATTATGCTTCAAAAGGATCTCAGCAGTCTCTTCTACCGTATAATCTTCAGGAACCGTGATGGGCTTCTTTGTCATAATCTCTTTAATTTTAATTTTCGAAATCAAATATAAAAGCTCGTGAATTTCTAGAGAAGTTGCGTCAGAAGCGGACGCTCTTTTGAGATCGCGATCCGTCACTATCCCAACGAGCTTACCCTTTTCCATAACCGGCAGCATCTTGACGTTGTGATTTTTTAATAACTTAATCGCATCATTCATGGAAGCTTCTGCATCTATGGTGATGGCCGGTTTGCTCATCCAATTTTTGACCAACATGACAATTCTCCTTTATGTCTTCAAAATGTTGTAAGATCTATATTCAATTCAAACTCGCTTTCCCC
>DNGT01000482.1 GCA_003486165.1 Desulfobacteraceae bacterium | reverse complement strand
ATCATCTGCATCCATTCCCTTCTCGAAGTAGTCGGAAGGATTGATGATAAATGTCATGGCATATTCCCGCCTCAGGTGATCGACAAAGACCGACATGATCTTTTTGGCGGTCTGGAGTCTTCCCGGAATCGATCCGATGATGCCGCTGTAGAACATGACTGTCATGCCTTTCTTTTTGGCGGCGCGCATCTGCTCGATAATCGACTTGGCCTTTGCCTCCAGATCCTTGTAGGTGTACTTGATGACTGCCGGGTGCCGTGATTTGAAACTGACCAAAACCGTGCCATCCTCTCCGGCCGCAATGTTAAAAATGTTCTGGGTGAACTGAAAGTGGCTCCCAAAAAATCGTCGCTTCTGGTCGGGTCCCCGGGAAACCACGCCGTCGACCTCTTTAAAAAGGCGGGCAAAGGTCGTGGAGGCCAGAAGCAGGTTTATATTTTCCCGGGTGCCGTCGGAAATAACGATAATATTGTAGTCGCTTCGGAGAATATCGATGAGTTCATTTTTCCCGAGACTCCTTTCCCGGATAAAATGGGATTTCTCGAGTTGACTGCTCAGGGTTTCGTCGCTGTGAGCATCCTCGAAGTCGACCTTGGTATATACCGGACCTTCCTTAAAGCAAAGGATGATNNTGAGCGCCGTCGCCTGTCACCGGTCGCTTTAACATGGAGCAATAGTCTGATTCGGTAAGCCGGACGGAGTTGTCGTCGATCCAGAGGGACGTTTCTGCCGTCAAAGCAAGCAGCCGTTTCAGTTCAATGAAACGGAGAATTTCCCGAGTTTCGGTCAGCGTTCGATGCGTGTTACCGAGTTCTTCGGTTTCCAACTTNNAGAAATATCTTGATCAGACGCTTTTCTATCCGCGACGGAATCATAATTTCATCGCGCGTCTCATGTTCAAATTTGATTCGGATCAGGGCAGCAAGATAGTCTCTTTCCCACGGATCATCGATCAGTCGATGAATCAGGTTGAGTACCCGGCCCAGCACTTCGGCATATTTGCTTTGGAGAAAAGCGGACTGATTTCGATTCATGATAGCGTTAAACATCCGATCGGAACATGGATAGTATCGCTCTTCATTTTCGGTGTAAACCATGAACCGAACCTGATCGGGAGTTGCCACGTTTTCGGGATAAGCAAAGTAGTCCATGTGATTTTCAATAAAAAAAGCCGTGTACCATGCGTCCCTTTGAGGGGTTTCATGGGGCACGAAGGGCTGGGTGTCCTCGACCCGGATGGATGTCTTCTTGTCTTTCTTTTTTTCTCTCATATTTCAGTCCCTTGAAAATGAAGATCCAGTTTGTTCATATGCAATTTCAGAAATTTTAATTAATTCAGATCAATACATTACATTTTTAGTTGAGAAATGTCAAGAATTCTGTATGGTTATGGATTGGACATCATTTTGGGAAAGGAGTTCAAGCGAATGAAAAGGTTTTGCACTCAAATCGAGCCAAGAAACAGAACTTCGATTATCTCTGATTATAGGCAGTTATCCAGAGTTAGCATATATTCCACTTTAAGCTCTTTAAGTGCATGATATTATGATAACAGAGAGTTAACTTTACTATATCATGCAATGGTTTAGGCGATAATTATCTTTATCATGCGTTTTGGTTCAACGTTTAATTGGGACGGTTTTTGAATTAGATTAAGGATTCAATCCACTCAACTCCGGCTCACAATACAACGTCTAAATTCTATAACCCCTGGAATACTGTTTTATCGTTTCAGTCTTCCCTGCCCTGCCTGTTTACGCTTCAATCACCGATTCCATTACTATGGTTCTATAAAGATGATTGGTATCATCTGTCAAAATAGACTATGAAGTAATTATAAATGATAACTATTAGTTAAATTATATTATATCAAGTAATAGCTCATGGAACAAAAGCCCTTATTTTTTACGATGAATTGTAACGTTTATATTGGATGGTTTTAGGCCTAGATTCCATCAACAAAACTCTGTATTGTAGGTCGGTTACCTGATGCCAGAATGAATGAAGACCTTTCTGTGGATCACTGAGTTTTGGTGTATTCCTGAGATAATATGAAAAATGTTTTGCGAATTCGTGTGAGAAATAAACGGGGTCACCCAAACCTCATTGTAATCCCATTATATTTTCATCATTTAACTCTTTTATTTTTTGTTTAAGCAACTCATTACTTTCTCCTAAAGCATCATAATTATTGTTAACAAGAACATTAATAACGTTGCTATATTGTCTCAGATAAATCTTTGCAATTGACATCCCTCATTATAATTGAGATAAATCACCTATAATTCCAAACTAATACAAAAGGAGCACCTACCTATGACCCTTACAAAAATTCAGATCGTAGAATCCGTCCAGAACCAGACAGGTTTTCCCAAGAACAAATCATCAGAAATTGTAGAAACCCTTTTAGAGATTATCAAAAGAACTCTGGCATCAGGTGATGATGTGCTGGTCTCCGGGTTCGGTAAGTTTTGTGTAAATGAAAAGAAGGAACGTAAAGGCCGAAATCCGGCTACCGGTGATGCCATGATGCTGGCACCGAGGAAGGTGGTTACGTTTAAGTGTTCTGGGACATTGAGAGGCAGGATTAATGGGCGATAACCGTCTGGTTTATTCAACAGATTTAGGCCGAATCTGTCCTTCCTGCGGACATCCAGCTGCTAAATGCACGTGTAAAAAGAAAAAACCTGTTAAGAAACAACCAATATACCCAAACGATGGAATTGTAAGAATTAGAAGGGAGGTCAAAGGCCGGAATGGAAAAACGGTTACAGCTGTTTTTGGTGTCCCGCTCGATGATAAAAAACTACAGCAATTTGCCAAAACATTGAAACGTCTTTGCGGCACCGGCGGCACTGTGAAAGATGGAATTATAATTATTCAAGGAGATCACAGAGAAATTCTTCTGAAAAATATTAAACAACAAGGATACTCTGTAATACTTGCCGGTGGTTAAATGTTCTTAAACATTTAAATGAAAATTTATGACAGAGTTTAAGCTTTCACATTCTGTTGTGTTTGACTTATAGTTGAAGAATGAATGTCATTGAATGTGTGATGTTGATATGATATCTCGCCTTTTATAAGTAACGATTCATATGGGTATCGACTCAAAAACGAAAGAAGATGAAAAAATGCAGAACGTGGAATGGGAAGTTAAAGGCGATAAACTAATCATTGAGATAGACTTAACAAAGGACTTCGGTCCCTCTAAATCTGGTAAAACAATAACTATCGCCAGTACACGGGGTAACCAGAAGATCNNCCGGCGTGAGAGGCCGGCGTCCTGACCGCTAGACGATGGGACCCTAAAAAAAGTATATGATTATAGAAAACGGCGCTGGTTGTCAAACATTATCTGTTCACTGAATCTTGCAGTTATTCACTGATTCTCATGCACCGGCTTCTTACCTTTCCTGAAACCAAATATCAAATAAATCAGCCATCCGACAAACGGAATCAAGGCAATGATTCCCCAGAGTGCTTTCTTTCCGATGGTCCCGAAATCCTTGCGCACAATGTCAAAAATTGCCAATATCGTCAACAGGTAAAACACCACACTGATCTTTATCCAAAAAATTACAGTTGCCGTATCCAACTTAATCCTTTCAGGTTTTAGCTTTTAACAGCTTCGATACTTTCAATATCGTATCCACATACTGTCGGCTGTGGTTATAATGATAAATGACGTTGTAGGCCTTTTTGCCGTCAATTCCAGGATACCATCCATAATGTTTTAGAAAATTTGCGACACTGGTTATGGCATCCGAGTGATTGAAAATATCTATGCTTTCGTCATTGTCACCATCTTTTGCAAAAGCAAGAATGTTCGTCGGCATGAACTGAGCAATTCCCATGGCGCCTGAATAAGATCCGGAAACAGCGGCAGGATCCATATTCTCTTTAGCGGTATAGTTCAGAAAAGCTTTGAGTTCTTTATAAGCCCATGACGACTTTCTTTTTACCCATTTTTCGAACTGTTCACGGGTGAGCGGGGTTGACTCTGAAACCTTGCCCCAAAACATACCCCGGACATCAGGGTCTGCCAGTGCAGCCATTGTTGAGAGCGAATTCAATACAGACGGCCCTCCGATCAACGTCCCAAAGCGAGTTTCCACCAGGATGATGGCCGTAACAATCTCTTTATCGACCCCGTAAGTCTTTTCCGTACTTTCAAGAATTTTTTGATGCTGCTCCATATATTTTAATGCATTTCGAATCGATTTCTTGCTTGTAAATTGATTGTAATTCAACGAAGCCTCACGATGGACTAAAAACCGGGAAACCCCTGTTGTTTCGAAATAGACTTCGGGCCTTTTGTAAAGCTCGGAGATACGATCTTTATCTAGACCATCTTCTATCAACCGCTTTTGGAGAGATTCAAAATAGTTATTGCTGTTTTTTGATCCTGCTGCATTTTGTGAAAAGAAACTGCAGCTGAGCATTAAAATACCCATAATAAAAATATTATATTTTTTAGCTGTTATTCTAATAAGAGGCATTTGAACCTTTCGTTTCGCTATATGGATTATAGATTTATCTATAATTTTTATTTTTTATATTCCTGTCACTATTTGAAACGCTCAGTTTAGGTTAGGGTTATTGGGATTTCACAACACTTTCGTCTTGTAAAGGTAGCCAGTTCTCTGTATCCGATAGACANNCCCACATTGGCCGGATGGTGCGCATCTGAACCCAGAGTGATACGAATCCCCTGTTCATGACATTTTTTAAGTATCTCCAAAGAAGGGTAAATGTCTCCAACCGGATGGTCATAACCACTGGTATTCACTTCCACGGTCAAGTTTTTGTCTTTTATGATCGACAGTATTTCATCGAATTCTTTTTCAAAAGACCTCGAAGGTTTT
>DNGT01000467.1 GCA_003486165.1 Desulfobacteraceae bacterium | reverse complement strand
ATCATTTTCTGGAGATGTTTTTCATGCAAGCTGGTCATTATTTTAAGATCGGAATAGGTCACCCCCTGATATCCGGACTCGGCCACATGATAGGAAATGATCTCTTCGGGCTCGTGTTCCATCAATCCTGTTAATCCTTCAATCACATCGGATTTAAACCGCTTGTGCTTTTGCGGAATCGGGTTGATAACGTTACCGCCGCCGATGGTTCGTACCGGCGAATAGCTTCGAATGACAAAGCGGTCATCTTTTATAACCGCCACCGGTGAATCGACTCTCATCTGGGCAATTGCCCTGTCACCGGGCAAAAGTTCCTCTCTGTCGATCAGGATAACGATGCCGAGTACTTCACTGGTCCCGGTATGAAGCCTGACCCGTGCGCGGTTTTTTATCGGTTTTTTATTGCTGTTCAGGTAGTGAAACGATACATCGACCATATAACTTGGCTTTAATGCCCCCGGGTTCGACAATACATCACCGCGATTGACCACGGCCTTCTCAAGCCCCTGAAAGTTAATGGCGGTTCGCATACCGTTCTCAGCCATGGTCACACTCTGATTGTGAACCTGGATGCCCCGGACCTTCGAGGTAATACCCGAGGGATAAAGCATGACGGTATCGCCCACCTGTACATGGCCTGAGATCAAAGTCCCCGTAATTACGGTGCCGAACCCCTTCATGGTAAAAACACGGTCCACCGGCAGTCGAAACAGACTGGAAGGCGGCCGACTGGGAATCCGGGCACTCAACTCGTCCAAGGTTTTGATGAATTCCGGTATGCCGTCACCGGTCATGGACGAAACCGGTACAATGGGAGCTTTTTCTAAAAATGTTCCTTTAACAAAATCCCCGACATCCTCGATAACCAGCTCGCGCCATTCTTCATCCACGAGATCGGTTTTGGTCAAAACAACAAGTCCGTGATTAATTCCAAGCAACGTGCAGATTTCCATGTGTTCCCGGGTCTGAGGCATCACGCCTTCGTCCGCGGCAATCACCATGGCGACGATATCGATACCGGTGGCTCCGGCCACCATATTTTTTACAAATTTTTCATGACCCGGAACATCGACAATGCCGAGATGTTGCCCGCTGGGAAGGTCCAGAAACGCAAATCCGAGTTCAATGGTAATGCCGCGACGTATTTCTTCCTTTAACCGGTCTGTGTTGATGCCGGTCAGCGCCTTGATCAGCGCAGTCTTACCGTGGTCGATGTGTCCGGCAGTCCCGAGAATGATTTGTTTCAAAGTCTATCCTTTTCTTTTTTTTCTAAAATATTCCATAATATATGCCATACCCACCAGGAAAACTGCGAGCCCTGCGACATAGACAATTTCTACTTTTCCATAAAACATACGGGTCAAAACAACCGCAAAAACAGCCCCAAATACCGCTCGAATGATAAATATATTAAATTGTGTCATGAGGTCATGAAATATCCTTTTAACTGTTTAACAAGCGAATTAAAAACATATCGTAGAAGGAAATAAATATCAACACCAACTTTGGCTAAGATATTTTCATAGGAAGGGATAAAATGACTTGAATTGGCTTATGCTATCTGTTATCTAGTTTTTCTTTAGTTAGAATGCCCAAGTATATGATGAGATTAGTTTGGGTCATTTTTTCATTCGAAATTCGGATTTTGTCTGAACATGATTTTTTGTTCAGAAGGTATGGTGGGTGTAGCTCAGTTGGTAGAGCNNTCCTGCCGGGCGTACCAATAAAATAAAAGGGTTACGATTCATATCGTAATCCTTTTTTATTATGCCTGGGAGGATGAGAACCAAGCATCAGGCTTGTGCGCCTTTGGCGCATTGAGGTGATAGCCGAAATCGAGTAAAAAGCAGGGGGGCTTATCTGCCCCATATTTATTACAGTGTAATAATTATCATACTGATATTTTAACAGTATCCGTCAAATGTTTGACGGCAGATATTATTTAAATCCTATTAATCATCAGATATTAAAGCATTGTAATAATTGATTAAAAAATTATATTAATTTTATGGTACGCATTGTGCATCAAGTAAAAAAACCTTGTGTAGTAACGAATGCGTGTACCCATAATGGCAGACGCTCTTATAGATTCTCAGTGTAGGGAGGTAAAACCATGTTGCAAGGAATTATAGCAGGATGGATATTTATATTATTCATGGCTGTTTTATTTGTTGACGAGAATTTACGTCATGCAATATCTGCTTCTTTTGGTGTTCTTTTGGCAGTAGTTGTTATTATTATACCTATATTGGTACCCATAGTACTGGACAATAAACACAAGAGGGAAAAGATAAAGAAACAAGTGGTTGAGATTGAAGTCGTTAAATAACGGAGATGAAACCATGAAGAAAATAATAGTAGCCGTTCTTATAATGGCCTTTATACCAATAAGTTATGCAGATACTGAGGATAAACAAACTGTAGATACCGTTAATGTTAAAACAACAATGTCATCAGAAGGATATCTGCCACTACCGGCTAAGTATAAGTATTACTATTATAAAGAGGGGATGACAAAAGAATCCGAGAAGACAGATTTCTTGAATTGTATAGAAGGGCAAAGACGGATTATCAGTTATGGCAGGATGAGGGCCAGAAAAGAGGAAACAAAACCTTATCGAGGATATAACAGTAACGCTTGGGTTACTATTCAGTGTATGAAGAATAAAGGATATGTAGAGACGAAACATAAAATATTTGAATATCCATATCCTGATTATCGTTAAGTATGTATTTAGGGGGGTGAAATTGGAAGATCCTATTCAAATGCTAACAGACTCCTTAGATCTAATCGAAGATCCAGAGGTCAACCCTTCTGGTCTTTTAGAACAGTCACTTTCTATTGACAGAATTCATTTAAGTATTAATCTAAGCTTAAAACTTCTCTGGTGCACGTGCATCTTATATTCCGGTCACCTGCATAATATGCCAAAGAAAATAAATTAAATGTGCACCGGGTATAATAACGGCATTAAGGGAAGTTTAATTTTGGCAAGGGCTTTGTAGGATGGTTAACCTATCTTCATTACCTTTGCATGGGCGATCCAAAAGGGTCGCCTTTTTTGTTATCGGTTTACCCGGTTGTTCAGAGTTGCAAAGTCAAATTTAAGTAAATCATTGTATGTTGCTTCTGCTTTATCAACTTCAACCTGCCACCAGATTAAGATATTATCAGTACGATAAAAATAATGCTTAAGTCCCATCCCCGCTGTCTCAAAGTAAACATTATCNNTGTTCCCATAAATAGCAATATAGTTTTTACAATCATCAAGCTTTTTGTCATGCATTTTATTTATCATAACGGCAGCTTTTTTGTTTTGAATAACTTTAACAAGATTCAATTCACCTAATTTCTGTGGAAGATATTTGGAATTATCACCAGTGCTGCAACTAATGAAAATGAGAAGGCCCGCCAAAATTAATGCAAAAATATTTTTATTAATTTTTTTGAACAAATTTATCATTCCTTGTTTCATTGATAAATAATTATAGTTTTTAAAAATACCATAATATAGGCAGAGCACAAAAAGCCCTGCCTTTTTTATTTAAATCACCCTGATCAAACGGAAACCCAATCGGCTGCTGCGACGGTCTGGTGAACTGAGGCTGCGCGATGCACACCGGCAATACCATCCCTCGCTTCCCCAGTCCCCTCCCCGCAGCACCTTGGCCAACCCTGGTGAAGGGCCTGAAGGATCGTTTGAAGGACTTTGAGAATAATATTTTCTATCAAACCAGTCCTGACACCATTCATGGACGTTTCCATGCATGTCATAAAGTCCCCATGCATTCGGCTTTAATTGACCTACTGGATGGGTTTCACCTTCTGAATTTTTCCTGTACCAGGCGTATTGGCTTAATATATTAGCATCACCACCAAAACCATAAGAATTTTCTGAGCCTGCTCTTGCCGCATATTCCCATTCAGACTCAGTTGGAAGACGATATTTACTTGTTTCTTCTTGAGTGTTCAGCTTTTGGATAAACACTTGCACATCATTCCATGAAACCCTTTCCACCGGTCTTATGTCGTCCTTAAATTCACTTGGATTATTATTCATCATCTCAGACCACTGCGCTTGAGTGACCTCATATTTACCCATAAAAAATGCTTTGCTGATTTTAACCAGGTGTCGCGGGGTTTCATGATCCTCAGCTTGTTCAAGTTTTTTGTCTCCTCCCATTCTGAACGACCCCGATGGAATCAAAACAAGTTCCATACCAATACTGTTGATTGTTGTATCCGGCATTTTCCCTGAATCATTCATGAAAATTGTGTTTCCTGAAATGCGTCTTTAGGATTTTTAACTGCGGCCTGTAAACATTATTTTTTACTCTATATGGCCAGTTTATTCAACACTATTCCCAGACAAGGTTTTTAAGCCGGCGGCCCTTTTTGATATCAATGGGAGAAAAAATTTATTTGACAGAGTTTGTCCTTTTGATTTTTTATGGATTTTTAGATATATATAGTTTTAAATTCCGTGATTAAAGATTTTGGCTTTGTTTGAATGCATCCGACATTTTAAAAATAAGATAAGTTCAACACGTATTTTATTACGATAACATCCAGTCAAATCTATGGCGACAAATCTTCCCCCTGAGTACTTTGAGGCGGATAAACGATATCGTGCCGCCAAAACACCTGGTGAGAAAATCTCCTGTATCGAAGAATTGCTGCGCATTGTTCCCAAACACAAAGGCACGGATAAGCTCAGGGCCGGACTGCGCAAACGGCTCTCCAAATTAAAAACCACCGCTCAGGCCAAAAAAGGTACCGGCAAGCGAGAATCGGCTTTTCGTATCGACAAAGAAGGCGCCGGACAAGTGGTGCTGGTCGGTCCTGCCAATGTGGGTAAATCCTCCCTGGTATCAGCGCTTACCAACGCCACACCCGAAATCGCTGATTTTCCGCATACAACCTGGAAACCCACTCCGGGAATGATGCCCATTGAAAACATCCAGATCCAACTGGTGGATACGCCGCCGCTTAACCGGGATTTTATGGAACCGGAATTGTTGGACCTGATTCGCAGATCGGACTATATTTTAGTGGTCGTGGATTTGCAGACGGATCCGGTACACCAGCTTGAAGAGTCGGTTGCCATCCTTCAAGAACATCGGATCATGCCCGATCACCTAAAGGAGCTTTACTCTGAGCAGCGCGGCTTGATCTTCATACCCTTTTTGGTGCTGACCAACAAGTTTGACGATGACAATTTTGATGAAAATTTCGAGATTTTCTGTGAGCTGCTCGAGAATGACTGGCCTTCGATTCCGGTTTCAGCAACCACCGGCCACAACCTGGAACAGTTTAAAAGGATGCTGTTTGAACGACTCGAAATTATACGCGTCTACTCCAAAGCTCCCGGCAGAGAGCCGGATTTCAAGGAACCGTTTATTTTGAAAAAAGGAGATACGGTTGAGAAGTTTGCAGGGAAAATTCACCAGGATTTTGCCAGCAAATTAAAAACCGCCCGATTATGGGGTACGGCCGTCTATGACGGACAGCTGGTGCAACGAGACCATGTGTTAAACGACAGTGACATTGTGGAGCTGCAGATATAATTGAAATAATTAGTTTGGAAACAATATGAGAAACTTGTTTTGTGTCATAGGGATGTTGGGGGTTGTTCTATTTGTTTCTGGATATTATTTTATAGATAATGGAA
>DNGT01000208.1 GCA_003486165.1 Desulfobacteraceae bacterium | reverse complement strand
TTTTTTTCAGCGATTCCAGAAGATCGTTAAACTGCTTTTCAGAAATGTCATATGTTCTCTCCGCCAATACCGCTCCATAACTGTCAACCACAATGTGCACCCTGTTTTCATTTACTTGAATGGTATAGCTTCTGTGGTATTCCGAAGGAATAGATGCGTCATAATACCGGTAAACGATTTCCATTATTCCGCATACTGAACTTTCGCCCTTCAACGCTTTCTCAGTTGTTTCGTGAGAACGACATCCAATGATCATCAATACGCAAAGAACCAACCATAAGAGTAATTCTTTTCTTTCCAATCTGTTGTCCTAACTGAGCTTGTTCATGACGAAGTTTATTTTTTCGTCTTCAGTTTGCTCCTGTAAACTTCCCTGATGAAATCAGTGGGGCTCTTTATCAATCCAATGAGAGGGAGATTGTGTATGTTTTTTTCAGGTCGGACCCCACGATATTGAGTAGATTTTTCCCAGGTATTTTTTTTAAATACATACCATTGGATTGGGTGCTTTTTGTAATAAGGTTCAACCTTCAAGCTTGTTTGTTGAGTTTCTTTTGAATCTTCCTTGCACCCTATTTCTTCCAACACCACTCCTATATCTGTCAGGCCGTCATTATTAACGTCTCCAACGACAAAATCATGAAAGATCGCAAAAAAACAACCCATAGAACGGACACGGCTTTTTGTTATCCCCAGATCCACAATCCCCTGATGAATCCGCAGTGTTTTCATATTATAGATTAGAAAAATATCTCTGCCTGCGCCTGCCATGGCCGAACCAGCTCCAGCAGGCATGTCGTCCCAGGATGAAAAATGAATTCCCACCAGCTCACTATCTATAAAGAAAGTGGTGACCTGTTCCGAATACTTGAAAGAGCTGACATAGGCGTCTTCGTCTTCTTCCAGATCCTCCGGTGGATAAAGCCATTCTCTTGGTATTGATATTCTATTGTCGTCAGGAAGAATAAGAAAGAGATTTTCGTCCGACTCGGAAAATTTGTACCGCGAAGTTTCAATCTGATACAGATCGTTAACTGCTTGGCAGTGAGTATCAGTGCCAAGCAAAATAATTGCTATAACGAATGTAAAAAGCAAGGTCGATGCTCTCATCATGATTCATTACCACTATAATCAATCAAGGATCATTTTTCTTCTTATGGGTTTCCCGCTTGATGTACGTGTATGCTCGGCATTTCTAATTCCGCTCGCAGGCCTGCCGGCAAAGCTCCGATTGGGCATCCTATAGGTCAAAACTTCGATAATCCTTTCCAGGCCGATTTGTGTCTGGTTCGAATGACACTGATGCCTGTTGGGCGGCGGCACCTGAAATCCAAAACATTAACGAAAGAACAACTAAGATCTTACGCGGAGTCACTCCAAAATCCGGATGATTAATATTAATTTCCTTTTTTAGAACAGATTAGGCGAAAAATACGAATTGATTTTTCAAGTTGTCTAAGGTTAAAGATATAAGAACATGTCTTTTTCATTGACCATATGTTTCTGTTATCGGAAAGAATATTTGCTGTCAATCGGAATTTCATTGGCCGGTGATCGCTGTTTTAACTGAATTAGCCATAGGCCTCCTGCTCAAGTTTCAACGTTTTTATTCTGTCTTTAAGTTTAATATCCGGCAGCTTATTTCTCATTAAAAACAACTATTTTGCAGCGATATGAGTATTTGGATTCAGAAGAAAGGGAAAGAAGATGAATACAAACAACTTTACAAAAACAATTAAAGCTGTTTGAGTGCTACTTATACTTCATGGTATGCCGCAGAGCAGCTAATTTTTTATATGGGCACACAAGATGTTGTGGCAGTGACATCCGATGTGAATTGATGATATCTTCGATATTGAAAGTATGCCTTGATTGTAAATACCTGCAATTTTTAATAGCTGTCAAGTACTTGTTTTTCATGCTTATTCTCAATATATCTGCCTTTTTTAGGCTAAACTAATACCACAACATATGAGGTTCGTTTTATATTTTTCAATGATACCTGAAATTTGTATTCTTAGCTGATTTATTGTATAAAAAAAATATTTAATTTCCCAATGATTTTCTTACGGAAAATTCCTGAATTTTAGAAAACTATCATTATTTGTTAGAGCAATAATAGAAAGTTGTATTAAAGGGATTAGGTGGTGTATCCTCCGGACATTTGTTTTCCGACTTCTTTGCAAAGGCTTGTTCCAAAGTGGTGCAGAAGGGGCCCAATAAACGAGAAATAATTGTCAAATAACAGTAAACTGGAAATAATTCTCGCTACTCACAAGTTAGCCACAACCTATGGAGGAAATACATAACATGAATGCGATGAAACACATTTCCTTGGCTATTGTGCTTGTTATAGAAGGGCCGTTGATATGTATGGCAGAGCCAAATATTCCTATAGAACAACAGGTTATATTAAAACAGGTTCCTGAACGGTTTCGCTATAAAGAGTTTTGGGAACCTACCGAAAAGGAAACACAAACAGCCCTCGCAACGATCATGGCATTCGTGCACGATCCTAAACAGAACGATCGAGAACTAAAAAAAATTCAGTCCCACTATGGACAATACTATGTGCAATTTATTGGAATTCTTGTCGAAGGGAAAAGACGGCTCTATTGTAACTTTTTTCTCGTTGATGAGAGCCTATTAAGCGAAAGGCTGAAAGAAAATTGGCAAGAAAAACTCATTCGTGTGCGGGATGGGGGCTTCTATTATTGGCGGATTGAATACGATCTGGAGACAGGGAAATGTCTCAATTTTGAAAGTAATGGGTATGCGTAGGATCAAAACATTTTTTCATAATCGAGCTAAGGAAGATTGTGGGAGATGACAAAGGCATTTCGATGTTGAGTGGTGAAGAACTAAAGCGAACAGAAAGAACGTGCTGAATAGAACAAAACTGGGATGACCGGACAATTTCAAACCCATTCAAAAACTGTGTTGGAGGAGATGATAATAACACAAAAGGGAAAAAGGGAGTTTTGAGGTGAAATATGGCCCATAAGGAAGCAGGGTGGCTAACAAACGCATGCAAAAGGACTTCTGCCCGCCTTCGCTCATTGAATATATTCCTCTTGCATAACGGGTTGGTGGTTCATCACGGTTCGTTGCCCGTCGTGAGGGTCGGGCAGAAGCCTGTGATGCGAGGCGTTATCCTAATCAAATATTCAGATACATTATAATTCTCAATCATACTATGGGGTATGTTTCAGCACCTTGTTTTTAATAGGAGAAGGAAAATGAAAATTGGAACCGGATATTCTAACCAAAAAAATGGATTCTTGTCAGGTATGGCAGTGGCCAAAAATNNTGAAGGTTATCCTGCTGGTGCTGCTATAATAGAGTCAAAAACACTCAAGTATACAAAGGCTGCAGCAAGTGATTTGGATAAAGATGAGAAACATGCAGGGTATAAATTAGCTGAAAAAATGTCGCATGAACAAGAAGGCAAGCTTTTAATTATATTTTATGATTCGGTTAAAACTCCTGCAAAAGACAAATTGCCACCGGTTCTTAACGCTTCATCCCCTCTAATTGAGGGCATTGAACAGATACTACAATCAAATGTGCCTATTGTAGGTGCAGGTTTAATAGGAGGTTATGACCTTGGCCCCACTAAACAATTTTGCGGCTCTTATGTCGACAACCAAAGTGTAGTGGGCGTCATGTTAACTGGTGATTTCAAGCCCTATTTTCGAATTATGCACGGCTGCACACCTTTAAGTGGTGTCTATCATAAAATTACAAAAATGGACAAATCTGTCATTTATGAATTGAATGGAAAGCCTATTGTTGAGATAATTGACGAGCTTTATGGAAACAGTGATTGGCGACAGCAACGTCCCGTTAACCTTTTAACAATAGGGAAAAACCATGGGAAAAGATATGAACAGCCAATTGAAGAAAATTATGTCAACAGGCTCATTACAGGATGTTTGCCTAATGGAGAAGGTATTGGTATTTTTGAACCAGACTTTGAGACAGGGACAGAAATACAATTTATGTTAAGAGATACGGAAAAAATGATTGAGTCTGCAAAGAAGAATTCCACAGAGTTGATGGATCAGATAAAAGCGGATGGAAAGAAAGCTCTTTTCGGATTTTATATTGATTGTGCCGGACGAACATCAGGATATTCTAATACCAAAACCGAAGAAGCTTCCGAAATTCAGTCGGTATTTAACCAGCATAATTCGCCATTATTTGGTTTTTACTCTGGTGTTGAAGTGGCCCCTTTTCTTCAAAAAAGTAGAGGGCTTGACTGGACAGGAGTGTTAGTGGTTTTGGCTGGAGAAAAAGATGATGGTTGAAGAAAATAAATCTTTAATAGAGCAATATTATGAATTGGAACAGTCTCTAAAAAAAGAAAAAGAAGAGACAGAGTACTATAAAAATATTTCAGTAGAAACCGGGAGAATACGTTTACGAGAAATTGACCAATTATCAAGACTCATCACCGAACGC
>DNGT01000269.1 GCA_003486165.1 Desulfobacteraceae bacterium | reverse complement strand
TTTTCGGAGCGCTATCATGAATGTCGGGTTCCGGCGCCAGGAGTGTGGTTAGAACTCCCGGGAGCATACAGACCGCCATAACCAGATAGACCATGGAAAACGGCATGTGATCGGCCATAATCAGACCGCCGCCGGAAGCCAGAAGCATCCCCACCCGGTATCCATTGACATACAGTGAAGCGCCCAGCCCGAGTTCTTCATCCGGAAGATCTTCTCTCCGGTATGCATCAACAACAATATCCTGTGAAGCACTGAAGAAGGTTACCAGAAAAGCGATAAAGGCCACCATCCAAGGGCTTTTACCCGGTTCTGTAAATCCCAATCCTGAGATGAAAAACATCAAGGCCACTTGAGCGACAAGAAGCCATCCTCTTCTTCTACCCAAAAACGGCAGTGTAAACCGGTCCAGAACAGGTGCCCAGAGGAACTTCAGCGTATAAGGCAGACCCACAAGCGCCATCATGCCGATAACGGTCAGATCCACTCCTTCTTCTTTCATCCATGCCTGAAGTACGGTGATGGTCAGAAGAAGCGGCAGGCCGCAGGAAAAACCCATCAAGAGGGCGACCAGCATGCGGCCGCTGAAAATAACGTTGAGTATGGGCCTGATATTAAAGTTCCTCAAGTTGAGACGGCGTTACAACCGAACCATAGGTTTCTTTCAGCGCCAATAGATCTTCCTTTTGTGCTTTTAAAATATCGAACAGTTTGCCGGAAATATCGGGTTCTTTGCTGTATGCTCTTATCTGCATGTCTATTCTGGCAACGATATTGTCAATATAGAGAGAAAACTGCATGGTATAGAGCTCTTTTGTATAATCCTTGTCGATGATTGANNGCAATTTTTTTGTTTCCGAAAAATTTAAATTGAGCATCCAAATAATCAGCCAGAGAGCCGGGGATGAAGGGAGCATTGGCCCATGGGGCCCGTTTAACTCCGGAGGCGCCGACTTCCGTTGCTGTTGCTGCGGACACTATGCAGGCACCGATGACAACACCGTGGTCAGGGTTTTTCGCTACCCATACGGGAGGCATGGTATCACTGTCTCGGCCGCTGTAAGTAACCACTCTTGTTTCAACACCGTTTGGATCCTCGGATATTTCCGAATAATTTGCCAGAGCGGAAGAGGTTAGTGTGCATCTTGAGTTGGGGTGTGACATCGGTATTTCTTTCCCATCTTTATCGGTCATCCCTTTTTCCCAGGGTCCCTGAAAATTTTTCCCCTTAAGTGGAGGATCTTCACCGTTTCCCGTCCAGTGAGGAACACCGTTTTCATCAATGAGAACATTGGACCAGATCACTTCCGTACCCGGTTCTCTGAGAAGTTTCATCAGAAAAGGGTCACCCTCCCAATTTACATCTTCGACAATACCAAAGATACCGCATTCAGGGTTGATCGAACGGATGCTCCCGTTTTCGTCGATCCACATTTGAGCAAGGTCGTCACCCACGAAATGGTTGCCTGCCATGGCTGTTGTGGTTTTGCCGCAACCGCTGGGTGCGGCGCCGGTACACCAAGTGATACGGCCTCCGGTCCCGTTTATTCCGGTAATGAACATGTGTTCCGACAGTTCATTGCCCCTGTTTTCATATACGGCTTTATCAACGGAAAATCGATGATTTCCTTTTTTCATGAGTAATGTATTTCCCGCATAAGTACAATTAAAGCTGTATGTTGTTTGAAAACTTCGATCCATATATACACGCGCATTGGGCAGATCTTCAGGTCTGTTTCGTCCTTCACTGTGGATGTTGGTGTAAAAGTGACCCAGTCGATCTACCTCATTATCAAAATCAGAGAATGCATTTCTGTAAAGAATTTCAGCACTATGAGTTACATATGCCGAACTTGTAATCTCAAGAGCCGGGTTCGATGACGGTGAACCGACAGGACCCCGAGAATAGAATCCCACAATCATGGTTTTGCCCTGCATAATACCTGTCATCTTATCCCTGATATCACTCAGTGCTTTTGGCCGATCCATTTTATTGGCAAGAGAACTGATATCTTCTCCTTCATTTGCGATATAAAACGTACGATCGATAATCCGTCCCTGTTCGTTTTTGAGATCAAAATGAATGGTATGGTTTTCCATTGGAAGTTTGGCTTCTTCTCCATTTCGTAGTGCCATTTCCCTGATATGGTTTTTATCTGACTCGGAGCCTGTATTAATAAAAACCGCATCGGGTTTACACATGGCGATTGAATTCGCGATTTTAATGATCACTTCCGGGTGGGTAATTTTCTGTATTCTCGATAGATTTGTTTTATCTAATTTGTTTTCAAAAAGTTGCATGGCTTCTTTTAAAGTTGAAATGCCCCCAATTTCAACGGCAATATCTACCCCCTTCCTTTTTTGGAACATTTGCATTCTCCTTATTTTGTTCTATTTTTTATAGTCTTTTAGAATAATTCCGGCTAGTATGAATCAATAATAATATCCTTTAAATTTCTTTTGGGTACATGGTGGACGCCTCCGCTGTCCCTCCAGTACCGGATATTGTTATCACTGTTGACGGATTCAATCACAACTTCTTCTTTGGGTTCTCCGATTGCGATGACAAGAAGTATTTTAAACCGATCGTCGATATTGAGCAAGCTTCGAAGCTGTTGGCGTTTTATGGACGCGATCATACAGCCGGCAAGTCCTTTTTCTATTGCGCCCAAAAGAATGCTCTGACTGGCAATACCACAGTCG
>DNGT01000136.1 GCA_003486165.1 Desulfobacteraceae bacterium | reverse complement strand
GTACTTCTTCAGGTATTCGGGCGGTGCATGGTGGGGTGAGTGCATGGACCCCGAGGCCCAGAGCATCATGAAAGGCAGGTTTGGTTTGATAGACTTGTGGCCGGTGATCCAGCTGATGGCGCGGTCGGCCAGATCCTTATCCAGATGGTAGGTCTTACGGTAAGGTTCCGGAGTGTGGTCGTTCCACATCACTGGTATGAATTGGTGAACATCAGCGGCCATGAAGGTATAGGCATGATCGAATCCCTCACCGCTGGGCCAGCGTTCGAAAGGACCGACCTGGGACACCTCGTAAAGCGGCGTGTGATCCCATTTGCCCAAAGCGTAGTTCACGTAGCCATCCTTCTGGAGATAGTTGGCTACTGATTTGGCGGTCTCGGGAACGATGGCGTTATAGCCGGGAAAACCCATGGCCGTGAGCGCATGGCTGCCCAGCCCGATGGAGTGCGGATTGCGACCGGCCATCAGAGACGCTCGGGACGGAGAGCACAGGGCCGTCGTGTGGAAATTGTTGTAGCGCAGCCCATTGGCGGCCAGGCGATCGATGTTGGGGGTCTCGATGAGGCCGCCGAAACTTCCAATCTGGGCAAAGCCCACATCGTCCAAAAGAAAGATGATGACATTGGGGGCACCTTCCGGAGGCTTTTTCGGCTCCGGCCACCACTCCTGACTGTCTGCATAGCTTCTCGCGATTTTTCCCTTGAATTCCGGCGTTGAGTACATTTCCTCGCCGACCGTGACGCATGAGGTCATCATCAGCATCACACTGAGTGCAATGGCAGCCAGCAGCAATTGCCTCTGATTTTTTAATTTGCAGACCATCTTCTATTCTCCTTTCCTTTTTGTTGATCAATCCGCAATATCCGAAAAGATAGTATAGATGAGCACTTCTTGTCATATTGTACAGTTAGATCAGGTCATTGCATAGTGAGGATTGAAAATGGTAATTCCATTATATCAAAAAGGGGCACAGACACCGTATATTGGGACTCGACCTGACTCTGCTTAATTACGATTTCCTAACAACCATACAATTAGAGGCCGATTTGTGGCTTGTACAGATACCATAAAAACAAAAAGGGCAAACCCTGTCAAATGGATTTGTCCGTATTGAAAAACGATATCACAAGAATTTTAATAGACATGATACGTGTATTTTAGCAGGTATCGTGCGCCCAGAGCAAAGGCAAATAGCGTGTGATTACGATTTATTGTAAGGTAAATACTTTCCGTCCCCAATCTCCTATCCTTATGATATAGGGTTACCGCGGTTCGACCCCAGCCCCTTTTTGTATTCTCAAAAATGACTCTATCGCTCAAATGTCAATCTTTCAAACTTGTCCCGAATATTCCCGAACGTCTCCTATTAGACAGTCCTCTTAAAGATTTTTCTTGCTTATTTTAAAGTCGGCAAATATAGTGCGAAATTTCTGAATCAACCAAAACACTATGCGGGCCTTTTTTCGCGTATATTGTGACCATTCATTTCTTAGCCCCTCTATTCTCACAAATATTCCGAAATTCGCTACTGCTCCATCAGAAAAATAGAATCAAGAAAAAGTCTTGCCGGTAAAAATTTTCCGTGAAGAGGCTTTTTTCTGGCAGGTTGTTTTTGAAATTATGAGATAATTGTATTTTTTAGGTTACAGGAAAATGATCGAAAAACAAGACATATTAAAGAATTCATTCGAAACTTCTCCGGTTCAAACCAAGTTGACCGGATTCGGTGATTACCAAGAATATTTGGGTTATAGCAAATCTTTATTCAAACTAGAACCAGAGGAATACCAAGGGTTGTTCAACGTTTTGCTAAAATTACAAAGTATAGGTCAAGATGCTGTTCAAGCGATGCTGTTATTGAAAAGCAATGCCGATGATGATGACGGTTATGACCTCATCAGATTCATGATACAGTTTGATGGAATGGATATGGGAGATATTCAAACCATGTTATCTTCATAAGTCCTATAAACCGTTAATCCCATTGCCGGAAAAATTTCTTATTATCGAAAGGATGATTAAATTGTTTAATTGGATAAAGAAAAGAAAAACGCTTAAGTCATACGTAAAGCAACTGCCTTTATTTCTGAAAAAGAGATACGGAAAACACAAACGATATTCAGAAGAAGAGATAAGGACGTCCGTTCAAATGGCAGGTTTTGACAATTCATTTATCGAATACGCTTATGCAATGTTTATGTCGCGTAATGAGTTTGGAGACTTAAAACATAAGAATAAAGATCTTGAGGATTACGACACTTTAAGAAAGGAAATTGCAAAATCTTTTTTTAGTGGAAATACATCCTTTACAATTCATGATGTGTTAGGATCTGCACCCATTCCTAAAAGATCAATGCGAAGATCCTAAAAAATAAAATGTTTCTCAGTCCCATATTTCCTTCACTCGCCAAACTTCACCACTTTCCAACCGGACGTTAATGTCAAGGGAATGCGTCGGTGATTTTGTCGGAATTTCTTTCTCGATACTTTCTGCTCATCAAATGCACTTTAAATTAATGTGGGATGTGATAAGTTCCATCTAACCGACGCCACATTTCTTCATGCCTTATACCGAGTTCCTCTAAAGACGCTTTATATTCCTGCTCAGATATTTTTCCGGATTTATAACTATTTTCGAAAAATGCGATTTCGTTTTCATACCATTTATCGGGATCAAAGTTGTAAGTCATTTAGCATAAATTCCGTACTTTTTTTTAAAACTTGTATTTGTGAAAGTGATAGAGGTTATATTGGCAACTTATAAACTTATGTATGTCCCATAGATCTCTCAAGTTCTGAATGATTTTTGTGACCGGACCACTCAGGCAGATCATCGTTTATATCGATAACCCGCATACCTTAGAAGGTATGGCATGTTGCTTTGAATTTTGGTGGAACTTTTGATACACACCCAAAAGTAAAAAGTGCATGATAATCATATCCTAAATGTAGTCCGGGGAACTTTTGACTTTCGGGCGGCCCCTTAAATTATAAAATTGTCTGAAAAACCGGTAGAAAATTATAATTTAAGAGGCGTCCCGCAAATTCCCGATTCAAGATTTGATATCATTTCCTCTCATCGATAAGGGTCAAGGGCAGACTTGGCCCCATTTTATGAAATCATAGACGTCCCGTTTAATTCCCTTTGGCTCGATAAGCCCTAAAAAGACGGGCCGACGAAAGGATCAAGCATACCACCCGCTCCGGTATACTCTTCTCGCTTTCTCATGGTGCCGGAAGACATTAGTTTCGCCACATCCTTGCACTGGCATTCGGGACATTGGGGGGGCGGATCACTGGAAAACAGCAGGAGTACTTCAAAGCAGTGAGAACAGTCTTTGCACTCATATTCGTAAATTGGCATTAGCTCCTCCGTAAAAAAACAGGTGATTAATCAATTATATATTTTGGGGCTTCCTGCAATTGGCCTTTATAACACAAGGACCTAAATTTAATCAATTTATATGGTTATGGACGCCCCCAATTCCTGCGTAACCTCTGTTGACGCAAAAAAAGAAACGCGTAAATTCAACCCCGTCCCTTTTCTACTCTTTTATTCCCTTAATTTTTGTTTTGCACTTACTACATTTTGTTAGCATTTTCTTTGAGCTTTAAGTGTTTTTTTGTCAGTTCAGGATCTCCCTAAATTGTTATCTCTTTAGCCTTGGTTTTGCACCCAGTGAATACAGAACGTTTGAGGTCACGCAAAACCCTATAAGTGCAAACATTACTTCATTTACACCAACTATGAATGTTAAAATCAGCCAGTATGGACTATGAACCCAAGCAAAGATAACAGTGGTCAGAATAATAATACCGGCTATCAGTACGGTTATTCTTTCAAGATACCAACTATCTGTTTGAGCTATATACATTTTGATGCCTCCGGTAATTATTGCTGGTCCACCTTGCCAACATATTCCAAAATAGCTTTAAACAAAGAAGCACTGTGACCGATTTGCTCATATGCTTCGTCTTTGGTTAACAACCGTTTCTCCTCTTGAATCTGATATCCTTTTTTGAGTGAAAGATTCGCTATCCTTGCAATCTCATTTGCCAGATCCTTTTCAGAATTTATTTTTATAGGATAGATTTTTATCTTATCCATGTTGTCCAGGACCTCGTCATTTATTATTCCATCTGTTGTTTGGTGATGTTTTCGATTGGATGAATTATATGATAACATACTGTGAAGAGGCTGGGAAAGATCGCCAACATAATGGGCACAAAAGGCGAGATGATATGCACCATACTTACCTTCATCTTTTGCCTTTAAATAATCCCGAACCGAGGCTATAATTGAACCATATAGATGGCCCATAATATCAGTTGAATTGTTGTAATTTTCAGCCTGTTGTAACGCAATTTCTTGCGTAACAGTTGTTTCTCTGGAATTGTTCACATAATGATTNNATATGGGTTTCATCATGCCATGGGTATGAGTTGCCAGCAAAACTGATGACAAAAAAAAATGATAGCAGGGTAACGATGGGATAATTTACTTTTTTCATTTTATTTCACAACGCTCAACTACAGGGAGATAAAAGCCTTTAAATTGCCGTAAAAAACTTTTTAACGTTATTAAAGAAAAGAAGATTCACAGCAGTCTAAAAGAAAAAGGCAATTAACGGCTTTGACATTTTGTTCGGTACTTTCCGGATAACTGAACGAGGGCATTTCCTCAAGTACCTATTTTTCAGGCCATGTTCCGGCTTCTGTTCTTCGCCCATTTGGAATCCAACCGCCATGGGGGATCCCAATTTGATTGCAACATCAAGAATTGCTTGATCAACTCCTGTTTGGCCGCCGGATATGATGTTTTTAACCATTGTCCGTTTTATGGTATTCTGCCTGTATTTGTTTCATTTTCGCAATGAATTCCTCATTGGTGATGATACCCTTTTCCATAAGGAGTTGAGTTAATGAATCAACCAGTATCGAATTTGCCATTAAAAGTTCTTGAAATCTGACCAGTTCTTTTGGATCAATCTGTTCTAACATTTGTATCCTCTTGTGGGTTAAGTGGTCGTTTAATCAACATCTTCTGTCTGAGAAAGCCACTCAATTGCACTTTCGTAATCGGTGAAAACTTCGTATTCAAAACCCTGAATATCCATACATGCTTTAAAACGGTTGGCTATTTCCAAGCGTTCTGGATCATCAGGTATGATGTTAGCTATCTTGTTTTTGAAAGAGGAAACATAGCTCCCAAACTCGAGAGCGACTTTCATTATATCTTCTATGCTTGCAGCAGCAGAGACAGTAGTTTCTCTAAGATCAATCAGAATATTGTGATCAGCATGAGATCCTGAAGCTTTAGCAAGATCTCTGACGATTTGTTGTGATCGTTTGAGATCAATATTTCCGGTCTCCGTTTTACGAATGAAGTCTTTAACTTTGTATACTTTAATTCCCGATAACATGTTTCCTCCTTCATCATGCCTTAACAAGATTCAGCTTATTCATAGAACCCTCTTAATGCAGTTCGGACCATTATTTTTAACAAAGTTTACTAATTTGGATACCGGATAATACTTCATATCATGTATTAAACCTTTTTGGAGAATAATCTCTAACTTTTTTGGATCTTGTATTTCAACACTCAGCCATTTTTCATGGAACTTTGGATCAAGAATTACCGGCATGCGATGGTGAATTTCACGAATGGTTTCACTTGCCGATGTGGTTATAATCGTGCAGGATTTATAAACAGATTCTTCACCTCTTTCTTTATCCGTCCACGTTTCCCACAAACCGGCAAATGCAAAAGCTTCACCGGAAGGGATAGATACATAGTAAGGCTGCTTGTTTCCTTTGTCACCTTTCCATTCATAAAATCCATTTGCAGGGATCAGGCATCTTCGTTTTTTAAAGGCCTTACGGAAAGCAGGTTTCTTTGAAACCGTTTCTGCCCGTGCATTAATCATTCCGGAGCCAATGGAAATATCCTTTGCCCAAAACGGCACAAGACCCCAATGTAATTTTTCCAGTTTATTTTCATTGTCTTGACGTACAACGGCAAGTATTTCTTGTGTCGGTGAGACATTGTAGTTTGGGATAACTTCGAATGATACCTTGTCGATATTGAATATTTGCTGAATCGCTTGAAATAAATTGTATTGAACGAATCTTCCACACATAGAGTTTATTTTTGCTTGACCTGTCCATTAATGGATGACACCATTAAAATACCAACGACATATCACACCTTACCTCGCTGCAGATGGATATGAAACTCAAAAATAATATATATTTTTTCACCGGAACGACGGTAACATTAACTGTTCTTTTCCTTCTCCCAGGGGAAATTGCCTTCGCATAACAAAGTGATGACACAAGGCGACAGGGCATTCCAGGCACCTAAACATATCCCCTCAGGAGTTGTCCAGTCTACAGTAATCTCATCTCCAATTTTGTGGAATCCTCCCTGGCACTTTCCGGCCTTTGCTCTAATGTGTACAGGCATTGCCTTTAACTCCTCTGCTTCATTATGGTGTCTTGTGCTTTCTTGATAATACCTCAATATCATTTTTATTTAATTCATGCGAAAGCTAAATTTACCCCTGACAGCCTATCTTTTAATCAAGGATCAGGGTTTGACCCCAATCGCTTTCCCTGTCAATATACCAATANNTAAATTCAACCCCGTCCTTCTTTTTACGTCCATTCTTGAATGAATGTTTCAATTTTTACTTTCGTAAGATATCTGCCCTCGTGTTTTTCACGGTCATAGTCATGATCAGCAAAAACGTCGTGGAAAATTGAAATTAACAAAAAGTAACTTTCAAGTATGATGAATTTATACACATGCAAGACAATATACGCCTATTTTTAACGGTGTTTGCGAAAACGTTCTATTATTCTTTGAGATAAAAACAAAAGTTTTTCAATAATGAACATAAAAAGACGAAATCCAAAAAAAGTGCCTGCTATTATTAGACCTGCTAAACGACCCCAAACTTTCCAATCAACAATACGATGCCACGTGGTTTTTAGCCAATCGAAGACTAAAACTTTGAGCGCCGAGTTCCTTTCTTTTCGAGATTCTTGACGATGAAGAAATGGCCTTTTGTTAGTTACATAAGTCTTCATATACTCCGGCTTCCAAATAGCCTTATAAGATTTCCGTGGCTTTGATTCCTCGCAAATTCTGAGAGATCCATAGTTTCCCCATGCAAAAGTTTTATCCCACTTCGGCAGCAGTTTTAGCTCGTTTAAAAATATTTTTCTGCTTTGTGCTTCATCTAATTCATTTTCCTTAGGACCTATAAAAAGTATCCCTGATTCGGTAAAACATCTTCCGCCTATCGTTCTGTTCAATTCTCCTATGGTTTGCCATGAAATGATACTGTTTTCGCCGACATTAATTTTGTATCGATCGAGTCGGAATGTCCCTGGTGCAGTGATGTTGACAGATTCCATTCCCATTTTGTCGATAAATAACTGCTCTGTTAAATAACTTTCAAGGCTTTCCTCAGTGCCAACTTTTCGAAGGCTGGAAGCAAAACAATAATAACGGGTCTTGTCCCATGGTGGCAATTTCATTAAATGTTCATGGAACTCCAATTTTAAGAAGCCAGCCGCTTCCCGGTCCAAAGGTCCAATTAAAAGAATATTGCCAACAATAAAGCATCTCCCGCTTCGTTGAGCTCCCAGTGCAATATGCGTCACCCAAGTTAGCAAAACTCCACTATGCTCTATGATAATAAATTCGCCCAGTCTGTATTTAATTTCATTTATAAACATACATCACGAATATTATGCGACCTAAAAATAATTTTAAACACGTACATCTATAGACACATACACCGCACAGTGGATTATAGATAGCTTTCCAGAACAGTAACCTAAGATTGATCAACTACGATTATAAATATCGTAAAATGTACAAAAAATCAAAAAGGGCAAATCCCCAATAAAGGATTCGCCCCATTTAAAAACGATATCACAAAAATTTTGAAGCTCTGATATTTTGGCCTTCATTGCAGTAACATGCAATTGGAGCTCGTTACACTTTAGTTGGAGATATCTGTAGCAGTTAAGCTAAGGGGCCGTTTAGCGCGGTCCAGTGCGAAGCACGAACTTGAGCACATTGTTAGGCATTTCCAGACACCCATTTATCTTTGGTGCCACGTTAAACCTCAATTTTTACTCAATCTCTCTGATGAGCTCACAATTTGGATCGTTGGGATTTTGTTCGCAATATTTTTCTCTTTCAAAAACAGGTTCCATTTCCTCCATTAATCTACGAAAAAAATCATCGGAGGGGCTCGGGCCATTCCAAACAGATGCCGTGGTGTCGTAGGCATTAGTCCTATCTACGATTGGGTTTTTTCCTCCATTTCCGATGTAGTAATCATTGTGAGCACCGGATGGAGTGAGCACTTTCCCAGTCCAGCTGTCAAGAACAAGTGCGTCAGGATTCCACGTCAACGGACGTTTGAGGTCTGCGCCTTCCTGGACCCCCCAAACGGTGAATCCGTGCCATTCATCAGAGAAAAGTATGCGGAGAGTATCCGTAACGCCAGCTTGTCTGAGAATGTAGTAGGTCAAATTAGCGTTCTCCTCACAGTTACCTGCTCTATTCTCCCAGGCCCATTTAGCTATAATTTTGTTACTATCAAAGAGATACTTCCATTTTTCGCGTGCATCTCCCAAAACATAACAAGCACTAAGGTTGTTACGCACTTCACGATCATTACAATTATAAATCCGATTGGCCGATATATTCGTCACCCAATCTGCTATCTCCCGTCGCTTTTTTTGGTACCTTTCCGATTGAGAATTCGGATCCAGTCTCTTGAGCTCGTTGACCATTCTCCGAGTTATGTTTATCATTTGATCCAAAGAATCGGGCGGCTGGTGGTCCACAGCAATTGCATGTCCAGCAAAGCTCACGGCCACTAACACTATCATTAGTGTTAATACTTTGTTCTTAATCCCCATATTATCCTCCTTCTTAGTCGCGGAAATGGGGTCAAGTCTGCCGTTAACTTTTTTAATCCAAAAAAGTCTAATCAAAAGCCAAAAGCAGACTTGACCCCATTGTTGTTGCTGTGGCCCGACCCTCATTCCCACTCAGGCTGCTGTCGGG
>DNGT01000318.1 GCA_003486165.1 Desulfobacteraceae bacterium | reverse complement strand
CCAGTTAATGGAAAGCAGGTAATCTCGGAGGTATTGCTTGTCAAAACTCTTTTGTGCACCACCGGGTTGATAGGATGGCTGTGGCCAGAATCTGGATGAATCCGGCGTCAAAACCTCATCGATGAGTATAAGGTCGTCATTCAAAAGGCCAAACTCGAATTTCGTATCCGCAATGATGATACCCTTTTTATACGCCAGGTCNNGTTTTTTCAAAATCTATATTAACGTCATGAAGTCCTGAGTCTGCTTTGGTCGAGGGCGTAAAAACAGGTTCGGGAAGCTTGTCGGATTCTTTCAGACCTTCAGGAAGTTTAATACCACAGACGCTGCCGGAAACCTGGTAATCATTCCAACCGGATCCGGATAGATACCCTCTTACAATACACTCAATGGGCAATGGTTCAGCTTTTTTTACAAGCATGCTCCTTCCACGAAGTATTTCCGAATAAGGTCTGCATATTTCAGGATAGTCATCTACGTTAGCGGAGATCAAATGATTGGGCAAAATCGGTCTCATTATCTCGAACCAAAAAAGTGAGATTTGAGTTAGAATTTTTCCTTTTTCAGGAATCGGGTTGGGCATGACCACATCAAAGGCGGAAATTCGATCTGTAGCTATCATCAGAAGATAATCACCGAGATCGTATATATCCCGTACCTTACCTCTTTTGATTAGATTTAACGCCTCTAATTTTGTTTCAATTACAGCCTCTTCCATTCAATTGAATCCTTTATTCAGATACATCTCTTCACGCATTCCATTGGAAATATATTTAAAGACTCACTGTTCCGAAAACACTTTAATATATTTTTTTAAAATATCAATTGAAGCGTCATCAGTTTCGACGAACTCTATTCCTGCTTCATACTTTTCATCTTTCCCGGGTGCGGAGAAAATAATACTACCCTTGATATTAATCAGTTCATCTTCAAGACCAATTGCCAGTTCTACAGTATATTTTGGGTCTATTGAAACATGCGTTTCCAACAGAATTCCGTCTTCACTAACATTTAAAGTTCTTCCCATTCCCTGTGCGACAACATTCTTGGTCGCATCAATGCAATTATAGGATATTAGATTGAGTGCGTTGATTCTTGGATGATATCTTCTTTCGTTTATCCCCATAGTTTCCCCCCAAATTTAGATGGTTTTGCGGGCAATTGATTTTTTTTTGCTGAAGAATCATTATTCCTGGGTTGATTTCCGACTGGATTTTTTATGTAACTCGCATGTGACCATCGAGGTTACCGATATACAGGTTGCAAGATGATCAATAAAGTTTTTAATTGTGGGTTGAAGCTGATTGTATTCCTGTTGAAAGCTGTCGAGCGATATTTTTTTGAACTCGAGGTTATCCGAGCCAAAAACGGAAGCATGAAATGGTTCTTGGCCAAGATCAAGAAATGGTATATTACCAATGAAATCGCCTGGATAAAGACTCCCAAGCGGTACATATCCATGCTCGGTATGCCGGACAATATGGGCGACTCCTTCGGTGATTTCAAACAAATTCTCTTCACCATCTCCCTGCTTAATCACCTGGTTTTTGACGTTAATATATTCTTCAAGCCGTATCTTGTCCAAATGAATATCAACTGCCATATCAGTGACCTGTTTCATCCTTTTATCAAGACTTATGGCAAGGTTTCTAAAAGAATTGGACATACGTAAAAAGTCAACTGAAAGGCTACGAGAGTCGAGGACACCCAGTTGGACATTGGTTATAGCAAAAATTGCCGCGCTTCGAACTGTTCCCTCTAACATTAAGAAAGAAGTAAGACTCCCAATAAATGCGCCTTCACCGATCCTGAGCAATTTTAAGTGGCCTGTGGGAGTTTTTTTGACAATTTCTGCTACACCTTCCAATATGACCCATAACCACCCACCGTGTTTTCCTTCCGCCACGATCTTGTTGTTTGCACGGAATTCTTCCTCATCAACGATATATGTATAATCGATAAGAGGTCCTTTTATAATGGGCAATCTGATTGAATTTTCAGAAGATTTTGATTTTTCGGAGAATGACACGGGACCCAACCTTTCTATTTGACCATCGTCGAGCATGCTTAAGGCGTCGAGGATAATTTGCATGCGACTTTTTTTAATAATCCGTTCACAAGANNTATATCTACTTGTAATATACAGAACACCTGTGCTTGAATTTGAACCGAGGAATTGTAAAATGTCACCGAGACCCAGAAACTTAAGATTTCCTGCAAGAGCGAAATTTCCCATTATTAATACTTACTGTCCTAATTTCATTTCTTTTTTTAACGATATTAATGTTAGCTTCAAGCATTCCTTTAACGTCGCTCCAACACCTTGCCCTGTGATAGCGCTGGCCGGAAAAGAAGGCACTTTAAGCTGTCTATTTAAATCCCTTTCCATTTGTTCGACAGACATAATAGGAAGCCCTTCTCCAGCAAGATCTCTTTTGTTGTGCTGCATGACAAGAGGAATTTTAAAAATGTTGATCCCGTATTCTTTTAAATTATGTTGTAAATCCTTCAAAGACAGCATGTTTTTTTCACGCCGTACCGAAAGTGAATCAGCGACAAAAATCACACCGTCAACCCCTTTTAATACAAGTTTTCTGGTGGATCTGTATTGAACCTGACCGGGAACTGTGTAAACTTGAACCCTAACATCAAAGCCTTTTATCTCACCAAGCCCCATGGGAAGAAAGTCAAAGAAAAGAGTCCGATCACCTTCTGTATCAATGGAAACCATCTCGCCAGTCACCTGTTTCTTATATGACTTATAAATATGTTCCATATTCGTTGTCTTACCACATCTTCCAGGTCCGTAATATACGATTTTACATTCGATCTGTCTTTTTTTAAGATTTAAAATAGCCATATAACATCAGCTCCGTATCATTGGATTAGGATATGTCAAATCATCACGATATGACATTTATAAATTAATATTTTAAAAATTTATCTCAAATTATTCAAGTCCTATGTCATGTCCTGATTCTTTTTTAAATTATAATTTTCAAGTCAAATCGTATGCTTCGTTATTATTTGGGCGATATTTTTATTCAATTAATAAGATGAATCATAGCGTATTCTTAGAAATTAATTTCAGTTAAAAGGAAATTATTAAAGCCTAATGCCCATATATTAAAAAAAACATTTCCAAAGGTATGATGGTCTAATGAACCACAACCTCAATGTCCACACAATAATCTCCCCGTAAAGGGCCTATTGTGATTTCTTTTACTGCAGAAACTAAGCCCGATCCTTTAAACAGGCCAACGTTAGAATAATACTGAACATCGTGAATCTCGTTTCCGACTTTAAAATTTTCTATCACATTTTTATCTCTGCTTGGAATGAGAAGGCTGACAACCTTTCCCAACTGGAACCTGACTTTAAATTCATATACATGACCTTTTTGAGGGCCGCTGTCCACAGATATTCCGATGGAGTAACCATCAAGAACATCCTCACTTCCGGCTTCGGATTCAACTTCACTCTGCTCCAACTCGGCATCCGCTGGTTCGGAAATTTG
>DNGT01000437.1 GCA_003486165.1 Desulfobacteraceae bacterium | reverse complement strand
AATTAGCGGTGAGACGAACCTGGCGCAGGATGTGCCGATGACTTCATTTGCAGGTTTTGTGAAAAATTTTTGGAACCTTGAGCCCCACCCAGCCATTCGATCAAAAAGCTCAGGGCGAGAAAGCATCCCTCTCAAAATAAGTTTTTTGGACGGTGAAAGGCCCATAAAANNTTCCAGTTCCCGCATGAGCCTTGTCAATGTTTTAATGTTTGACACGAACAGTCTCCATTATGAGATCCTAATAATTTATATAACTCAGGTTTCGAACCTTTTAACTCTGCTGAAGCCTTATCTAATGTCACTTAGACAGATCTTGTTCTCGTAAATTTCAATAGCGTCAGTCCATCGCCATATATTTTCAAAAAAGACGCTATGAACTATGACATCGCAGCGTGACCCAATATTTTAGGATGTGAAAAATATTTTAAATCGGACAAACAACAGTGCAACACATCCTAAATATTGGGCCATTGCGAAAAACTCTGCTGTGTATAAGCATATCGCCTTTTTGAAAACACATGGCGATGATCTATCACCGCTAACATCAGATAAAAAAATAATATGTTATGAATTTATATTAAAATATATTTGCGAAACTTGAGCAAATACTTATCAAGCTTGTAACATATTGACAACCATATACACGCATAATAACAATACCATTATCACCATTTTTGCCGGGAGGTCTAATGCCGACATCAGATCTAATCCAACTTATGAAAGAAAAAGCCGAAGCCGTCCAGGCGGTTGTGCTAAGAATTAAAACCATGAAAGAAGCGTTTCAGTATACTGTTGATCTCACTCGACAGCAGGGAGGAACAGCCATGGTCGCCATGGGCCTGGAAACCCAAGATGTGAATCTTTTGGAAGAGGCGTGTAAAGGAGCACATCTGACATTTTTGAAGCCTCCTTTAAGATCATATGCCAATGACATTCATACGGCGCTGACGCTTGTGGATTGGGGGATTGCCGAGACCGGGACCCTTGTGCTCGATTCTTCATCAGAGGATGTTCGTATTGCGACCATGCTTTCTGAAACTCATGTGGCCCTGCTTCCGGTCTCAAAAATCAAGCCGGATACCGCATCGCTCGAGGACAAAATCAATGCGGTTTTAAAGGCCGATGGTTCTTCTTATTATGCGTTCATTACCGGCGCCAGCCGAACGGCAGACATCGAACGAGTGCTGGCCATCGGAGTTCATGGTCCCCAGGAACTGCATATCCTTATTATGGAGGAAAACCGGGAATGATCAAAACAGCTCAAGATATAAAAACGTATAAAAAACAACTCAAAGAAGCCCTTTCCGATCAGTTTCTTCGAACGGCATTGGACAACTTCAACACCTCCTATCGGGGAAACCGGCCCGCAGTTTACGAAGGGATTGATTTTGAAGGGATTAAAAAAGAGATTGCAGCAGCGAAAGACTCGGCATTGCCCCGACTTATAGAACTGTTTGAAGCATTCAAAATCCATGCAGAAGCGGCCGGCGTAAACGTGCATGCTGCCCAAGATGCGAAACAGGCCAATGAAATTATCGCTGCTATCGCAAAAGAAAATAACGTTAAAAAAATTATCAAATCCAAATCCATGACCGCCGAAGAGACGTTCCTCAATGATCATCTGGAAAAGGAAGGCTATATCGTCACCGAGACCGACCTGGGGGAATGGATCATTCAGCTTCGCAAAGAAGGACCGTCCCATATGGTGATGCCCGCCATTCACCTCTCCCGTTACCAGGTGGGAGATCTGTTTGAAACCGTTACCCGGAAAAAACAGGATTCGGAAAATATCGACAAACTGGTAAAGGTCGCCCGAAAGACGCTGAGACCGGCCTATCTGGAAGCGGATATGGGGATCAGCGGGGCCAATTTCGCCTTAGCAGAATCCGGAGCATTGGGTCTGGTGACCAATGAAGGGAACATGCGCCTGGTAACCACATTGCCTAAAGTGCATGTGGCTCTGGTGGGGTATGACAAGTTGATTCCGGATTTAAAGGCCATGCTCCGAATCCTCAAAGTTCTTCCCAGAAACGCTACCGGCCAGGCGATAACGTCTTATGTCACCTGGATCAAGGGTACTGTGGAATGCGGTTCAGCCCCCGCAAATCGAAAAATCATGCATGTCGTGTTTCTGGATAACGGGCGTCTCACCCTTGCNNGTTTACAGCAAGGTGGGCGGCCACAAATACGGGCATGTCTACATCGGTGCCATCGGTTTGATTTTGACCCTCTTTTACCACGGCAAGGAAAATGACCGGGCTATCGTAAGAAACTGCATCAACTGCAAGGCATGCAAAGAAGTGTGTCCCGTGGACATCGATCTTCCCCATCTGATTAAAAAGACCTATCGGGCCGTGCTGGATCAAGATGGGAAAACACCGGTAAAAAATGTACTTCTTTCCAAAGTTTTGAAAAACCGAAAGCTGTTTCATTTTATCCTTCGAAATGCTTATCTTGCCCAAAAACCGCTGGCCAAAAAGGAAACGATGATCCGGCATCTTCCGCATTTTTTCGAAAAGGAACATGGATTCCGAAGCCTGCCAGTGATTGCGAGGACACCGTTTCGAGATCAATGGGAAACCATGCGCCCCCATGTGGTGCAGCCAAAATATACCATCGCTCTTTTTGCCGGGTGTGCTGTGGATTTTATCTATCCTGAACAGGCANNGATCAAACCTGTTGTGGATTGCCCGCTTTGATGGCTGCCGAAGAAGAAACCGCCAAGGAAGTAGCGCTTCAAAACTTGAAAGCCGTGATGTCCGAAGAATATGACTATATCCTGACGCTGTGCGCTTCCTGCAGTTCTCATTTAAAACACAATTATCCCAAAATATTCAAAGATGCCTCCCTAAGGCCTGAAAATTTGAAAGCATTTACGGATAAAATCATCGATGTCAGTTCTTTTGTGGTCAATGTTCTGAAGGCATCATCAGAAGACTTTAACGTCGCCGGTGAAAAAGTCGCCTACCATTCGCCGTGTCATCTGTGCAGAGGGATGCAGGTCACCATTGAGCCCCGTAAACTCATCGAACTGGCTGGTTATGATTACGTGAAATCTAAAGATGAAGATGTCTGTTGTGGTTTCGGCGGCTCTTACTCAGTCGATTTCCCTGAAATATCAGCAGAGATTCTTAAAAAGAAACTGGACAATGTGGAAGCTACCGACGCAGAAATCCTCGTCACTGACTGTCCGGGTTGTGTTTTGCAGCTTCGCGGCGGGATGGATAAACGGGGGGGCAAGATTCAGGTTAAACATATTGTCGAAATTCTTGCTGAAAACAAAATCCGCAAAATTCCCGGATGAAAATTGAAGCAAATTTTCATTTTTCTTAGAGCATATCCCTCAAGTGCCTAAATCATCAGAAATTTCTTCTT
>DNGT01000173.1 GCA_003486165.1 Desulfobacteraceae bacterium | reverse complement strand
CCCGTGCAATTCCTTCAACTCCAACAACATTGCCTTCTTGATCCTTGCTCAGAGTGGCGTAGACTGATGCCCAAAAAACAGAACCATCCCTTTTTTTCATTTGAACTTCAAATTCCTCTACAAAACCATTGGTTGAGATAAGTTCCAAGAACTTATCCCGTTCGTCCGGGTTTACATAATAGTCCTTTAAGTACGAGCCAATGACTTCTTCCGGCTTGTATCCGGCAGCCTTTGTGATAGAGGGGGAAACCATGGTAATCCTACCGGAGCTGTCAGCCTGATAAAATACGTCGACAAGACTTTTGAACAATCGGCGATAGTTCTCCTCACTTTCTCGCAGCTTCTCATCGGCCTGTTTGCGCTCAGTGATGTCCCGAAACAGGATAATAACAGCGACTTGTTCCTCCCAACTGGTTCTCCCGATCGTCACTTCTATGGGTATTTCCTTTCCATCTTTATGAAAAATTCTTGTTTCATGCTGTTTCTGAAAAGAATTTTCGGAAATGGTTGAATAATAGTTATCCATAATTGGTTCAATTTCATCGGGGTGTGCCAAATCATTGATTCTTAATTTGAGCAGTTCGGAAACACTATATCCTGTTATTTCACCTGCTCGTTTGTTTGCATAAACATACTCTCCTTTTCCCGAGGCGATCAAGACACCGTCATTTGCGTTTTCAGCCAGTGCTCTAAATTTATTTTCATTCTCTTTGAGGATATTCTCCATCTCTTTCTTGTAAAGCGCAACTTCAATGGTGGCCTTGACTTCATGATCTTGAAAAGGTTTCAAAATATAACCATAAGGTCCAACTTGTTTAGCTCTTTCTATGATTCTATCCTCTGAGAAGGCTGTTAGGAAAACTATCGGAATATCAAATTCCGCAGTTATGATCTTTGCCGCAGCGATACCATCCAATTTGTCCGGAATCATAATATCCATAAGGATCAGTTCCGGATTGAGACTTTTAGCTTTTTTTATTGCCTCTTCCCCGGAATAGGCAATACCCACGACATCATATCCCATTGTTGTTAGCACTTGCTTAAGCCTCAATGCAATGACAGCCTCGTCTTCGACGACCATTATTTTATATGGATGATTTTCGGTCATTATTGCCTTTTAAATTTTATATAAATATCCGTCCCATCATTTTGCTGCATATTTATTTCCCCATTTAATTGCCCCACAGCCAGATGTTCGACCAATTCCAGCCCTAATGATTCGGAAGATCTTACTTCGACATCTTTTGAGATTCCGTCACCATCATCTTTTACCCTCAACATCACGGTATTGTCGCTGGCGTCCTTAATGGATATCTGAATCTTTCCCTTTTCCTTATCTACAAAAGCGTATTTTAAGGAATTGGTCACCAATTCATTTATAATCAAAACGAGATTAATAATTTTAATTTTATACTTTTCATGTTTCACCTTAAGATAAAATCGGGAAATTATTCATTGGTACGTAGTTTTGTCGTTTAGAAATAGCTGGTATTCCCAGTTTCCGCTTCGTTTTTGTTGAGTTTCACTTATTTTATGTATTTTGAATTCTAATTTATTTGCTTATTTAGGGGACATAAATACAATTGTATGGCTTTATTTCATGCAAAAACTATGCAAATACAGTTGGTTATATAGAAAACCGTTATCTGTCAAGCATTAACGTTAATTTGAGTGATAATAAATTAATACTAATATGCAGGACAAAATATGTAATTATGGCGTAAATTAAATAACAATTATTACATAATTTACATAATATATTAATAAAATTCAAACAGATATATATTACTTTGTGTTGGTAAGAGATAAATAAATAGAGAAGGAAAGATGATTTCAAATCAAGAGATACAGCTTCATGTTAAATTGATAATGACATGAATTGAAGGATAAATTTAAATTTTCAATAATAAATTGATTGCCATGACCTACACTTGATTTGAAAAAAAATTGGTTTCCTTCATTACAAATGATTTTAAAACAGCGATCATTAATCGACGAAACTGCTTCTAATTTTGAATAATTTTATATTTATTTGATCCAATAATGATAAGGTTTTTTACTTGCTTTTTGATATTATCTAAATTCTTTTGTAAATTATCTCTATCAAATGAATAGATTGATTTTAATTCATTAGTTTCTAAATATATATCCGAATAAACAGTGCTATTCTCTATTAAAGTGTTGGTCAATTCTTGTGCAGAATCTTCATCAAAATCGCCAGTCAGTCTCAGGTAAAGAGTTTTATCAAAATTGTAGGATTTAATCTGGAAATTAGAGGCCAATAGTATGCTCCTTATTATAAGTCGGTGAACGATGTTTCGGCAAGTGAAGCTTAATATCAAGTTGTCTGACCGCTGCCCAAGAGAAGTCGGTTAACCCAATAAATAGGGCAATTATTATACCAATACTAAAACATATGACAAACAGGTTCAACTATTCGAATTCACTATATTTAAAAAATGCCCAATCTTTTTTTCTGATAATCCATTTACCTTGACAATAAAAAAGGCAGAGCCAAATGACTCTGCCTTATTGTTAAAATTAAATCAACTTACTTTTTAAACTTCCTCCTGATTCCCACAATACCGATTAGGCCGGGCCCTAGAAGCCAGACAGCACCAGGTATAGGGACCATCGTAAACTTAGCATAAAGCTTATCGGCTGTCACCGGGACCAAACCCACGCCACCCAACCTCCAATGCGTGGCGGAATATCCATCATCAAAACCAAAATCGTTATTGGAAAAACTAGTGAATACCTTATCCCCACTGCCCCACACATATGGAACGTAATACCGACTCGCCTGATACTCCTCGGTGCCAAGAACTCCGGGGTCATACGTTAATTGGACGTCATTATAATAACTAAACCAATCAATGTCATTTAAAGAGTCATTTAATGCTCTTATGGCTTTGTACGCACTCTCCGGCGTTTGAAAATCATACCCGCTCCCCCAAATATTTTGATACTTATCAAAAACAAAATCCACATTATACGTACCATATCCTTCTACATACAAACCGTTTACTTCTGTGATAATCCAATAAGTGCCATAATCCACAGTATCATATGGACTTCCGCTATCAAAAACGACAGTTGCCGCGGATGCTGGAACCGCAATCAATATAACTGCCAATAAAAGGACTGCACCGATATTAACTTCACGTCTCATGGTAACCCCCTTAACCTTAAGAATATAAACTATGCTGCTTAGGAAAATTAGAACAGTACTCTCGTAACCGAACCAGCAAATTCGATTTTAACCCAGATTATATTTATTAATTCGAAAATAAAAACGCAATACGCCGTTGGTATGATTTTTTTCCTATTTTTAGGTCGAGGATTCTAATGCTTTGGTATTAGATTTTAGATTATGGTACTAGATGGTCTAATACCCGGTGTGTTTTTTTAGAGGAAAATCGGCCGAAAAAGTTATCTGATGGGTTGAAATATGCCTTTGTGAAAGTGCAGATTACTAGCCAGTATCTAAATACATTAAAATTACAGATATCGAACTAAGACTGTACATATCAAGACCGGATATCGTTTTCTTATCTCAGGTTCAGCCTTAACTGTAATCTATTGAGAATATCCACACTTTGCTCAAAGTGCAGATATCATAGCCGGTAATTGTCAAGTCAAGTCAATCTTTATTGTTGATTATTAAATTGTCTCCTTTCAAAGACAAAATATGATATAGATGGAAGTACAATTCAAAGGTTGGGTTAAATAAAAAGATCGTCTATTCAGTGCGGGACTTAGTGTGGGNNAAAACTTTCTGTAATATGAGGAGATATGGAAGCTTTGGGGCCTCGCTACGAATCCGTAGGCCACAGGTTCGAATCCTGTCGGGCGCACCAGCAAAATTAAGGGTTTATGGATATTATATTCTAAACCCTTTTTGATATTTTAGGGTCTGCCCCATATTAACCCCACGTTTCTGAATGAACGAACCCAAAAGCTGCTTTCCAAAAATGGATAAATGTATCCATCACAAGAAGTAGAATTTAAAACTATAAAATGAAGGGTAGGGCGGAAGTGTTGGGTAGCCCACACCGAATATTCCTTGGATAATACAAACTGCATTCAGACAACCCGCACATAGATTTTTTAAAACTTTAACCAGACCAGAACATGCATCTAATTTTTACATGCCCATTTTTTGATAAGCATGCCCCAATTCGTCACGGGTTTTGACGAGAAATGTCATTTCCTCAGAATACAAATTGGGTAGTCAGCATTAAATCCCTGTAATGTCTCACTTATTATTAAAATTATTTTTAATGGTACGTATTGTGCATCCTATTTTTCTTATCTAATTGTTTTTAGTTAAAAGGGAGAACTTGTATTATGGAAGGTATCAAAAAAATGAACAAGGCAATTAGGATTCTGAAGGACTGTGTAAAAAAAGACATAAATGTTGATCAGATAGAAATATTGTTGCACCTGGCAGATAATGAACCTGAACCAGTATCTTATTCGACCTTGAGTAAATTGATGGATAACTCAACGGCAAATATATCTATGAATATGAACATTCTGGGAGAATACTATATCAAAGACCCGACTGGTGGACATTTGATTGACACCGGTCTTGGTCTGGTTAAAGCATTCCCGTCTCCAAATGATTCTGAAGAGTATGTTGCATTTCTAACTGCTAAAGGAACAAAAGTCGTGTGGATGTTAAACGAACTTATTAGGTAAAGGAAGCTAAAGATTTCAGAGCTAAGTGGAACGTGGGAGGCTATCGGGCTAATACTGGCAGAGAAAAGAAAGCGCTGCTTTTTTATTTACCCATAGTTTTGAGCACTTCTTTAATTTGTTCGGTGTTTATATAGCCTAATTTTAATAAGATTTGGCCGATGAGGCGATGATCATAATTGTCAAGATTTTCAAGTATTTGAATCTTTACAGCTTCATAAAGATTTTGTGGATTAATGAATCCTTTTTCTACGGCCACAGTGCCAAATCGTTTGACAAGCTTACCTTCTGACATTTCCTTCCTCCGGACGATCAAGCAAAAATCGGCCAATGGTTTGGATCAGATCCCAATATTAGATGTTTAGCAATATAGCCCATATCCTATATAAGGACTGTTCCAGATAAGCATTCAAGATAATCGTTAGGAATTTCATCAAACTTCGTTCCCTTGCCGGACGGGCTATGAAACAGATCTCTTCTCGTCTCTCTTCATGATAATTTCTATAATTTTATCAAACTGTTAATATTTTAGCAAGAAAATAACATTATATCTCATATATTCAGTAGTAATGGGTCTTAATAATATATCATCCTGATATTNNTGATAATAATAATCCTTATAACGTTGCTCATACCCATAAGCTATGTGGGTGCTGACGATAAAGAAAGTGTAGATCTTGCCAAGGATAAAACATTAATGCTTTTAAAAGGATATCTACCATTGGTGGCCAAGTATAATTATGTTTTTTTTAAAGAAAGAATGACAAAAGAAAACGAGATGGCAGATTTCTTGGAAAGCATAGAGGAACAAAGACGGATTATTGGTTTTGGCAAGATGGGTGCCGGAGGCGAGATAACAAATCTTTTAAATGAGTACGAAAACGAAAAAATTAATACTTCTTCTTTTAGCTGGATAATTATACCTAATTTTAGAGAGAGTCAACCCTCAGGAATAATACAATTTACTTACTCTTTTTAGTATTGATTGAGTGGCATAAACTGAAGATTAATTTTTGGGGGTCAGGTCGGTCTTCTGTACCACCTATATTTATCTCCTACTCACATAATATACTTTCATTCTTCACTCTGGTGTCTACTTGTCTGGTCATTTCGACGTCAGATGTCGAAAAACATGTTTGTGAAGACGTTCCATGCAGGAAGCCCGGATGATCCCGTTGTGTCGTTGATAGGAACGGGCCTCTTCCATGAAGTAAGTTAAAATATCCATCTCTTCCGATAAACCGATTCCACCTTTCTGATTTGATGCAAGGCGTGCTGTTATGGCCAAAAGACCGTAAAGATAAAAACTCAGAAAGGTAATCCGACGCAGGAAAAATTGCTTTTCCGTAATTTTACGGCCGTGAATCATAAGACCCGCAAGAATCAGAAAACGAATGCGCCGTGCAAGTGATCTGGCCAGTCGCACTGCTCGGTTCAGGCGGCGGTGTCGGAATTTTATTTTCCAGTTGCTTTGTCGAAAAAGTACTTTCAACAGTTGACGGAACTGTTCGGTCTTTCGGGGATACGTTTTTTGAACCTGTTTGGTCAGGGTCCTAATAATGAATAGTGCCGGATAAATGGAATGAATTTCAGTGGTTCCTTCGAAAATGGTGGTTACCCGAAAATCGCGCATGCGCATTTCATAGGGCTGGGTACTCAGATAGCCGGACCCACCGGCCACCTGCTGGGCATCGTAAAGGGCATTCCAGGCCCGGGTGGTGCCGAACAGTTTACAATGTGAGCTTTCAATAGCCACCGGCGCCAAAGGCTTTTCTTCAAGCATTGCCGCCGTAAATGCCGTTATCGCTGAGACCACCGAAGCATTGACGTAGGCGGTCACGATTTTTTCCTGAATCAGTTCGTAGTTTTGAATGGGTCGACCGAACTGAATTCGGCTCTTAGAACGCTTGAGCATATCTTCCACCGCCTGCTTGAGAATCCCGACTGAGGCGGCTCCCAGTGCCAGCCGTCCGTAGTTAAGAATCGTCATCGCAACCTTGAATCCGTCTCCGGGTGAACCGAGCAGGTTTTGTTTTGGAACTCGGACATCCTTAAAATGAACGGCAGCCGTAGAACTGGCTTTTAGCCCCATCTTTGGTATGTCTTTTCCGATATTGACGCCTTCCCATCCGGTTTCAACGATAAAAGCACCCATAAATCCCGGACGCTGAGGATCCATTTGGGCAAAAACGGTCATGGCCTGGGCGTAATTGGCGTTGGTGATATATGCTTTGCTACCGTTGAGAACATAGTATTGGCCATCTTCAGACAAAGTTGCAGTGGTCTCTATGTGTTTGGCATCAGATCCGTGCTGTGGTTCGGTCAAAGCATAAGAGAAAATCATCTCCCCGGAGGCAGCTTTGGTTAGATAATGTTGCTTCTGCTGCTTGTTTCCGAACAGTACAATCCCTTTTACTCCGATGGAGAGATGGGCAAGAGATGTAAATCCCAAGGCCAGGCTCTCGGTGGCGACCACTTCCACGACTTTCAAATATTGGCGCAGGCTCAATCCAGCACCGCCGTAGGCTGAGGGAATATTCAGGCCGAAAAAACCGATGGTTTTCAACTTTTCCAGAAGTTCCGGACTCACATTGCCGTCGGCTTCCAGTTGTCGGGGCGGATATTGTTGAGTGATTTCAAGATAGTGTTCAATAAAATTGCGCGTGCGATCATCGTCCTTAGAATCTTTGAATCCATGAANNTATATCTTTGTTCAAATGTCCAAAATAAATATCTGCCAGAAAATTGTTAAACTGTATCATTGTTTACTCTGCTTTTATTTTAAGATATAGTTTAATATAATCACCATTCAAAACATTAGACATTGAATGAAAAAATTAAGGAAATAAAAAACGTTATTTCAAAGCGTATTAATCGATTTTTAATGGATAGGTGTACGATTTTTCTTGGTGAGAACAACTTATATTCATTGCGCCTCATCTTGAAACCTTCCTTACATTTAAT
>DNGT01000083.1 GCA_003486165.1 Desulfobacteraceae bacterium | reverse complement strand
GAACAGAACTCCACGATGGATGACAGTATAGTCCCAATATCCACCCACAAAGATATATCCACGCGGCGTCCAGTTATAGTGGGCAGGCACCCAGATCCAATCCGGGTGCACGACGGCCCAATAGCCGGGCCGCCAAGCATAGCGTCCATATTGCCATATCCAGCAACCGGGTATCCAGATATAATCCGGCGAAGGTGCATTACTGCTGGGTCCGACTTCTACCGATTCAGGCGGCTCGGGCAGGTATTCTGTTTCTTTTGCTTTCGCACTGCCCCAGTAACCGGAAATCCACTGATATCCCTGTCCAGCGGGGGTCCAATAACCGGGGATCCACTGTCGACCCGGCGGAGGTACTCGCCAAATCCCGCTTACCCAGATATATTCGTTCCTTTCATCATCCCAGGCCCAGTAACCGGGAATCCACTGAACGTCCCCTTCAGGTTTCTGTTCGGGCGGAATCTCCTCGATGAGGGCCGTCGGTGCCTTGGGTGCCACGATTCCCGGCTCAGGATCCAATGCCACTGCCTCCGCAAATGCCTCGTGTATGGGACCCGAAGCAAGCACTTGAACATCCTCCTCCTGCACCGGGGCTGTTTTCTCGGCGGCGATAATCGGTGCCGGGCCGAATCCCAGTCCAAATGTCGTCAATGCTACAACCATATAAAAACATTGGATAAATCTCAATTTCATCATGGATCTCCCCTTTATTATTTTGGTATTATCTGCGCAATCACGCCAGACGATCTTCAGGCAGTGATGGTCTCTAACCGACGACTCACGCACGTTTAATGGGTTAAAGATAATGATTTTTTCTTGACCTGCTAATACATAGACGCACCGAGAGCGTTTTAGTTTACATTACAGGCACGGAGGTTGAACTACTTCTGAGGTCCGGCCGGGATAATATATTAAAATACAAATAAAATTATAACTCAAATTTCTGTTTAATATAGGGCTGTGTTTGTGTGTAAGCAGTGATGAGGTGGCATGTCGATGAAAATTCTTGCAAATATCGGACAGGAGAGGTACTTTTAAAGTCCAGGTGTAAATGGGTTTTCGCTGGACTTTGGGGTGGAAAGGCGATCCTTTAACCACAAGTTTACACGGTTTGAATAAAAAGCATTATACATGGAGCGGTTCGAAAAATAAAAAAACCCCGACTCCTCAGTTACTTAGACTATAAAACATCCGAAAATATGAAAGGAGAACACCATGTCGATGGGAAAAAACATTTTTTATATGGTTGTAATTATAGTTTTATTATCATTTTTTGGTGCCTGTACAAGCACCAGGCTCGAGGTCAAACCTGTTGCCGAGGCGGAGAATCCAACGGATCATATTAACCGTTTGGAAAACGATCTGGCCGCCGCCTATAAGAACCAACTCAATGTTCTGGCCCCCTCCTGGTTCGCAAAGGCCGAGTCATCACTTGGCAAGGCCAAAAAAGGGCTTGAAAAAGGAGAAGAAATGTCCGAAATTCTTCGCAATACCGCCGAAGGTCAGGTCCATCTTCTAAAGGCTGAAGAAATAACCAAAGTGACACGAACCACACTGGCCGACGTGATTAAAAGTCGCGATCTTGCACGACAGGCAGGTGCTGCAAAATTAGGATATGATTATACCGATGCCGAGCAAACATTTCTGAGTCTTACAAGTGCCATTGAAAAAGGTGACCTGGCATATGCTGATAAACGTAAGGTAGCGCTCGCCGAAACCTTTCGCAGTCTTGAACTTCGTGCCATTAAAACCGAAACTCTTGGAGAGGTACGCAGGCTTATCGAACAAGCCAAAAACAGTAGGGTCGACAAAATAGCCCCCCAGTCTTTTAATATTGCCCAGAACAAACTGTCTGAAGCCGATGCGTTTATTACCCAACATCCTTACGAGAAAGAAATGATGCATCAAAAGGCCAACGAGGCTTTGTTCATGTCGCAGCGAATGTTTCAGGTCGTCGATCAGAGTGAAAAAATTAAAAACATGAAACCGGAAGAGATGACGCTTTGGGTGGAAAAAATCTTGTACGAAATAACGGCCAAACTTGCTGCAACGGACATGCGTAACCAGCCTTATGAAACACAAGTGAAGAATATCGTCGGTTCAATTGATTCACTTCAGAAGGACCGTCAGTTCATGTTTGACAAAGTCAAAACCCTTAAGTCGGAAATAGAGACTAAAAATTCACAAATCGCCGATCTTGAGGGAAAGACCCGCGAACAGCAAATTATTAAGGAACGTTTGGCAGCTGAAAAGCGATTCAATGAATTGTTTATAGAAGTCCAAAATCTTTTTAGCTCAGATGAAGCGGAAGTCTACAAAAAAGGAGATTCACTGGTCATTCGTTTGAGAGCTATTCAATTTCCTGTGGGAAAAAGCGTTATCATGCCGGACAATTATCCCCTGCTCAGTAAAATCCAGCAGTCTATCCGGACATTCGGTGAGCCGGATGTGGTCATTGAAGGCCATACGGATAGTACAGGCTCAAATGAAATTAACGAGCTTTTATCCCAGCAAAGAGCCGAGAGTGTCCGCCAGTATCTATTGGCAAACAAGACATTGTCATATGACCGAATTGTTGCGGTGGGCTATGGCTCTTCAAAACCTTTGGCCTCCAATGCAACAGAAGAAGGCCGTGCCGTCAACCGGCGAATCGATGTCATTATTAAACCCCAAGCCCAGATCGGTGGAAGTTGACGCCTGAATTTTGTATGATACATATCCATTAGTGTTTTTACCAGATTCAGGCAACCATCCAATTGAGACGACAAGAGGCTGTCAGCTCCTTTAGATAAAAAATCAACTATGAGAAAATCAACTTGGGCGAGAATGTGTCCATAATTGGATCGTCGGAGCCCAGGTTGATTTTTCTGCGGGTATTATAATTCTGTATGGTGCGAATGAGATATTTCCGGATCATTTCGTGCCTGCAGCTTACCCGCAACATTGGACGTTGCACTGGAAGTAGGGTGAGATAGTTAGGCAAAGATATAGTTTAAGGACGAGGAGGTCTTGTTGACATACGAACCGATGGTCCAAGAAGGTGTATTCCTTCGGACACGTAAAAACAACAACAGCTTGGCACACATCTGGTTCTTGCACGGTTTTGGAGAGTCAAGCTTAAGCTTTAAGGAGGTATTCTTTAGTGAACTTGTTGAATCCTACAGTCTCTTTGTACCGGATTTGCCAGGTTTTGGCGTCAGCCCTCCTCAGCCCGAGAGGATGTCCCTTGAAGGGGCGACCGAGGTTATCCTATCGCTGATCAACGTGCTCTCTCGCAACAAAGCTGTTCTGCTGGTTGGCCACTCCTTCGGCTCAGTGGTTGCCACGCAGGTTGCACGAAAACTGGGTGAAACAGTAAAGGGTGTCTTCAGCATTGAAGGCAATCTGACTCGTTCAGACGGATATTTCTCAGCGCAAGCCGCTGGTTTCCAGCAGGCCGATGCATTTTACCGATATTTCCTCGATCTGATTTACAAGCGAGCCGAGAAAAGTGAGGTGCATCAGAGGTACCTGGCCAGCGTGCGGTTCGCCAGTCCCGAAGCAATGATGGCATGGGGCCGGTCTTCTGCTCTTCTTGGCGATTCGGGGAGGCATGGGCTTGAATTCGTTTCATTAACATGCCAAAAGACTTACTACTGGAGTATGGAAAGCACGCCGAAAGAGACCCAGGATTTCATTGTCAAATACAACATACCAAACAGGCAATACACGGATGCCGGTCACTGGCCGATGATTGAGACACCGGATAAGTGTTATTCCGCGATAAACAGATTTTTCGCGAATGTGTTTGCACAAAATGCCACTTGAACAAATCAAGTATCGTTCAGGGCAGTCAAATCAAGAAAGACTAATGGCCCACTAATCCCGCCACACCGCCGACGATGGCGGCAAAAAAATCGAGGAGTTTATCGAACCAGTCGTTTTCATATTTATTAGTCAAAGCCCTTGGAACTGTTATGGGGGATTGTTTTTCCACCGGCTTCATTTCACGGCAGAGAACCGTATCTTCACTTGATGACACTCTTTTTATTTTTTTGCTTTCAATGGGGTGTTGTTCCGTAATGACGGATGTCTGTTTCTTTGCATCGACTTTAGGGCTTTTTTCAGCTGTTTTAATTTCCGGGCGATTTTCTGTGGGATCGGCCTTTATCGATTTTATGTAGACAGAATGCCATGTATTGAAAAGTTGTGCCTGAAATCTTAAACGGATTTCAGGTTTTAAATTGTCGATATTCCATAGTATGTTTTTGTATTTAAGGCGGTTGGAAACAGATATAGAATAAATATTATCGGCGATTTTCGTATAGCTCGATCGGAGTTCATCCAAAGACAGATTTTTTATGTTTTCATCATCAGCATATTCGGATACAATATGTTTCAGATTCTCCAGACAATTATTTTCGTTAAACATTTTGTCTTGCACTCCTTCCCCTTGGCATTATTTTTGGTGTTGATCGGAATCTTGCATGAAAATTAATGAGAATCTTTAGGTCACTTGATTGAAAAGGGTCTAAGATAAATCATACCATGCAAAATTCAGGTTTTAAAATTAGTGATTTTCGGTCAGCGTCTATTGACGGAAGATGTCTGTTTTTCCTACAACAGTTAGAAAAAAAAAACAATACACTGTTAACCCGGTATTATCTTTTTCCAATGGCCTGCCAAATTTGACGACATTTTATTTTTCTGTTATTTAATGGAAGAGGTTCAGGGTTCACAGGTTAACGGTTTAAAAGCGTCGACACTTGTTGTTAGGAATTAGAAAATAGGAATTAGGAAATAGAGGACCTGGAGTAGACAATCGATTCACCCAACGGAGGATTGTTACAACTTTGAACGCTAATCGGAGAACCCGGAACAGCCCGGTTTTAAAAAAAAATCATATGACAACAATTTCATTCAATCCATAAATGAAAACTCATCTCGAAGGAGGACAACATGGCTGTTAAAATTTTCATTAAGCGAATCGTTCCGGAAGACAAAGCCAAAGAGATCATACCCCTTTTCAGGGAAATCAGATCCCTTGCCACAAATCATTTCGGTTATATTTCCGGTGAAACCTTAAGAAGCATGGACCGTCCCGATTTGTTTCTGGTGATCAGCACGTGGCATTCTTCCGAAGACTGGAAAAAATGGATGGCCAGCGAGGATAGAAAAAAAATTCAAGACAAGATCGATGCGTTGCTGGGAGGAAAAACCGAATACGAAATGTTTCACTACGGATTTTCAGAGTAGACGGTTGTTGAAACCTTCTTTGGGAAAAATTTTGCCCGGGTTGAGAATCATATTTGGATCAAAGACCTTTTTGATCTCGGTTTGGAGCCGGATGCTTTCCGCTGAAAGCTCCATGGACAAATACCGTTTTTTTGCCTGGCCGATGCCGTGTTCGCCGGAAATTGTACCGCCCATCTGGATCACCCTGGCCAGTATGGCCTTCACGCCCATTTCCACCCGATTCATGTTGTCCTGATTGTACGCCGTGATGTTGAGATGGATATTACCGTCACCTGCATGTCCGAAAGCGTATATGTCAAAATTGTATTCGGATTCCAACTCCGGAAGTTCGGTCACAAGGGCCGGGATTTTCCCAATNNGGAACCACCACGTCTTCGGGAATGTAGAGGGCATACTTGTCGTGAATCCTCAAAGAAACCTGTCGCCGGACATTCCAGATATCTTCGCGTTCCTTTTCATCAAAAGCGGGAAGAAGATGTGTTGCGCCAACCTCCTTTAAAATCATTCCGATGGTTTTAATTTTCTGTTTTGTCTGCTCAGAGTCACCGTCGACCTCGATAATCAACAGTGTGGATTTCTCACCGGGAACATGAAACGGCAAAACATCTTTCACCAGCAAGAGACATTTGGCGTCCAAAAACTCAATGGCCGATGGCAGATGTCCTCTGTTCAGAATTTGAGTTACGGCCTGCATGGCCGACGGCAGGTCTGAAAAGACGGCGGTCATGGCGCTGACGGCAGCCGGGCAGGGGATCAGTTTTAAAATCAAACCGGTGATGACGCCAAGCGTTCCCTCGGAACCGACGAGAAGTTGGGTAAGGTCGTATCCGACAACACCCTTTCGGGTCCGGGTTCCGGTGTTTATCATCCGTCCGGAGGGAAGCACCGCTTCAAGGCCGAGAATATAATCTTTTGTGGTTCCGTATTTGACACATGATGGGCCGCCGGCATTTGTGGCCGCGTTGCCGCCGATGGTGCTTTGATCCATCCCGGCCGGGTCCGGCGGGAAAAAAAGTTTTTTTTGCCGGACCGCATCTCGTAAATTTTTAGTAATAGTTCCGGGTTGAACTTCCGCAATAAGGTTTTGCGTATCAACGGAAATAATACGATTCAACTTTTCCAGCGACAGCACCACCCCGCCAAAAACCGGCAGACAACCCCCTGCCAATCCCGATCCGCCACCTCTAGGGATTACCGGAAACTTATATTCATTGGCCAGTCTCAAGAGCCTTTGAATCTGTGATGTTTCCTGAACCCGGACGACCAGTTCAGGGGGAAAATTCAGACCTGAAGCATCCTTGGCGTATATTCCGACTTCATCCTGATTTGTAACAATGCATTCATCTCCCAGCGCATGGGAGATGCGTTTGCGGATGTCGCCGGTTATGGGGGAATATGAATATGTTGTCATATTTAAACTCCTGAATGGTTGGGGTGTTGTTTTTTGTTTAATCGCTCCATGGATAATGTTTTTTTTTAAACCGTGTAAACTCGTGTTTAAAGGATCGTAAAAAAAGNNGAAATGACCAGACACGTAGACACCTGAGTAAACCGGGAGAGCGCACCCTGTGAACACGTACATATGCGTTTACAATAAAAACACCCCGACTCCTCAACTTTTTAGGCCTTTCCGAATCCAGGAATCTTTAACTTTTTTTCAAGCTTTTGCAGAACAAACGAGGCCATGGTCAC
>DNGT01000265.1 GCA_003486165.1 Desulfobacteraceae bacterium | reverse complement strand
CGTGGTTTCACCGCCGGAAAGGATGCAGGCCGGTAAAGGGAGGGGATTGCCGGTTTTAATGATCTCTCTGGCGATGGCTCCATGAACTTGAGCGATAAACCGGGTTTCTCCTTCGATCATTGAAGATAGTATAAGAACATTATACCCTATATTTTCAGCTTTTTCTTTTGCGGACATTAAGGATTCAACGTTACTTCCGATGATCAAATTATAAGTTCTATTAAAAACAGAATCATGCGGCTTGGGCGTTTCATCAATTTCACCTGAAATCCCAGATTCAATATGATTCAGTATATTTTTGGGTATTTTATCGATAATGTTATACCTGCGGAAAATGTTCTTGCAATCGTAAAAAGAGCTTGAATCCGGCACCGTTGGACCTGATGCGATAACGTCAAGATCATCCCCCACAACATCCGAAAGTATCAAGGTAACAAGTGTGGCAGGATATACCGCCTGCGCAAGTCTACCCCCCTTTATTTTAGAAATGTGCTTTCTTATCGTATTTATTTCATGAATGGTGGCACCGCAGGAAAGGAGTATATTGATGGTATCCTGTTTGTTTTTGAGGGTAATGCCGTCGCAGGGAAAAGGCAGCAATGCGGACCCTCCTCCAGAAATGAGGCATAATATAAGATCATCCTCTTTCACATTTTTTGCAAGATTCAAGATGGCAGATGCTCCGCGTATTCCGTTTTCATCAGGTATAGGATGACCCGCTTCTATGAGATTGATACGCTTTAAATCAGCCACATGACCGAATTTTACAGTGATAATGCCGCCTGTAATTTTTTCATCAATTATATCTTCTATGGCTGCTGCCATTGGTGCTGTGGCTTTTCCTGNNGCCTAATATATACAGATTTTTATATCGAGCGAGATGATATGAACGATGACCAATAAGAAGGGTTTCACCATCGAACTTGCAGTGTCGCTTGATAGCGTCACCGGGCTGAACAGCTTTTAGGGCCTTATAAAAGATTTCGACAGCATCTTTTCTCATTGCGGAAATTGTTTTTGATTCAATGCTCATAGGAGATTTTTAGAAAATATCAACCGAATCTTAAATAGATAATTTTGAAGGATTCAATATAATAAATTATTATAAAATTATTATGTTGAACGGTTTGAGCTGTCAAACAAAAAATGTCTGTTCAAGTATCCTTGACAAGCATAGAAGATAAACGTATCTTTAAATTTGAATTCCCCGCTNNCAGCGCGGGATGAATTCAAATAAAGTATAAGATCCTTTTTAAAGCGAAAGTGCGATGCCACAGCCCGGAGGGCTGTGGTAAAAATTCCGAAATACTCCGTAGCTTGCTGCGGGGATAGGAATTTTAGCCTTTCGCCAGACTGAGCGGCAAAGCCGCGTTTCATAAAATCGTTACACGATTTTATTGCGGAGTAAAAAATGGAGAATAATTTCCAAAATTCTCTTAAAGGGCAGTTGCTAATGGCCATGCCATTATTGGTGGATCAAAATTTCTACCAGACTGTTACGTGTGTATGCGAGTATACCCCAGCAGGGGCTGTGGGCATTGTGATCAACAGAGTCCATTCTTCTCTGACGGTGAAAGACATTTTTAATGAGCTCAATATGGAGTTTATCCCTGATGTTGAATCTACCCCAATTCATATCGGCGGGCCGGTTCATTTGGGTGAAATTTTTATTCTTCATGGTCCTCCATTCGGCTGGGAAGGATCTCTTATGGTTACACCTACGCTTGCCTTAAGCAATACCAGAGACATTTTAGAATCTGTTGCTATGGGCAGNNATTGATGAAGATATTATTTTTGATATGCCGATCGAAAAAAGATGGGAAGCATCGTTAAAAAAGATAGGGGTAGATCCGGCCTTGATTTTGAATACCTCCGGGCATGCATAAATGGTTTGCTGTTTTCCTTTATCGTGTCTTATTTGTAGTTTTTGTAAATTTATTGAAAAAGCTTTTCCCACCCCCGCTCATTGCCACTAAGACTTCAAGATACCAGAGAAAACAATTTTATTGATAAATTTATTGTGAATTCATGCATTTTATTCGAATGATGATGATTTAGTTTCGAGACTTTAAATTTTGCGTCCAGAATAGATAATCTTCTAATAGATCCTAAAACTCCCTATTGTCGCAATATCACGCCATTGTTGAGTATGGTGTTGTATGGTGTCGTGAAACGGTTTTATTTCGATTTCGCTTTGGATTTTGGTTTCTTTTTTTTGAGACAAACTTTATCTTTTTTTACAAACGCGCAGAGTTTGGGATTGTAATATTCTTTGCAATTTAATGGATTATACAATGGACATTCAGGATGTTTTTCCGACATGAATCTAATTTTCCTTCATTGTTTAATAAGCTATCTAAAAGTTATTCAACTTTTTATAACATAAAACCTCATGTGTTACAAGGTATTATGAAGATAAAACACTAAAAACAAAAAAACTTATGGCATTATCAAGCAATTAACAACATCAATTCAGCCACATGTTTCTGAATTTGAACACAGAAGGATGTAGCCAAAACAATAGGGTTGGGGAAGGGAAATCGCTTTGACAATTCACGTTATACGTTGTATTAAACAGCTCAAATGTCGGTTTATTTTTAGTTTTAATTATGTATTTTGACACTTATCCAACCTTATTTGCCTTTTTGCCTAAGAATGGGTCAGGGTTTTGTTAAGAACTATCTGTTATGGATGGACACTAACTAAGATTTGAAATTTTGGACTGAAATGAATACTTATAACTCGATTAAAAGGGACCTGCTTAAGATCATNNGGGGCCGGAGTTGTTACTTCTATCGTTACTCGGGTTCGCACTGGAAACAAGCTCAAGGCAAAACTGTTGTTTAAATCCTGGGATGAAATTAATTCGGATATGGATCAGGCACTGGCTCTTTTTCCGTCATTGGACTGGCGGACTGAAAATGACAAGTATGATATACGGAAGAAAAAAGAGAGAACGGATCTTCAAAAAGCGCTGACTTCTCTGGGCCCAGAACATCTTATCGCTAAAGGCACCCGAAATGTTAACAGTGTTCTTTTATCATCATACCTCAAAGGATTTGAAAAAGTAAAGAATCTGATTTCCTTAGAAGTTGAAGTAAGGCAGTATGAAGACCATTTGTTTGGGGATCATTGGAACTTTGTGAGTGATGGGGATATGGCGGTCTATTTGAAGGATGTTCATCTGGAAATAAATTCCGGCGGTATTGAAAACAATATCGAAATTGCAGATTGCCAAGGGAGTGATTCCCCGAATCCCCTCCACCTTGTCATGATTCAAGATTATCTTCTGTTAACGAATCTCATCATCTATGTGATCAGCAGTCGAACCGGACTTCGAGAAGCGGATATAAAATTTTTATCTTTGATAAAAAAAATGGGAATTATGGATAACATTCTCTTTATTATCAACTGTGATTTTAGTGAGCATGATTCGATATATGACCTTAACGCCTTGATTGAAAAAGTAAAAGAAGAGCTTATGATAATAACGCCTTCTCCTGAAATTTATTCTCTGTCAGCACTTTTCAATCTGTTCAAAGCCCAGAATGTAACCCTTTTACAAAAAGATCGGCTGAGACTGGAGCAATGGGAAGGGGAGAAAGAACTTTCTGCCTTTTCAGACTCCGAAACAACCCGTTTTGAAGCATCTTTTTACAACAAGCTGTCCCGTGGAAGTTATGGGCTCTTGTTAAAAAACCATATAGAACGCCTTCATATAATGACATCCGGCTTACAGCATTGGGTCTCTTTCAATCAGAATATTCTCACAAGGAATACTGATAACGCCAATGAAATCGTTGAACATGTAAAAAAGCATCAGATTAGGATGAATCAGATTAAATCGGTGATAAAAAGTACCCTTGATGGTTCGATTCAACAGATCAAACGTGAATTAAAACTAGAAATCGATCGTTATTTTGATATCCAATCAGGAAATGTAATACGTGATATCGCGGAGTTTATTAAAAGCTATTCCATTGTCTATCAACAATATGAAGATGGCATCAAGACTTCGGGTTTTTCAAACACACTTTATATGATATTTCAGGAATTCAAACAGTCCTTTGACACGTTTATGGCTGAAATTATAAACCCTGAGGTCATCAGTTTTGTCAGAAAACAAGAAGTACGTATTCATGAACATCTCGAGTCGATCGTAGGGCCATTCGATATCATGGTGCAAGAAGCTATTGCTACATATAACCGTATGATGGGTAAATTGGGAATAAACCACTCCAACGAGGACACAAAAAATATCGAACTGCCGGATATCAGTACGATAAAATCTATAGCAGGATTAACGCTTCCTCCGGTGGCCGCNNATACTTGCATTGAGAGATGGTGTTTTGCGCATGAAACGTGAAATGGAGAAGTCGGTGATTTCTCATTTTAAGGATTATCAAGAAAATATAAAATTTCAATATATATATAGGCTTGTTGAGGCCGAATCAAGCAGTCTGTACGAATCTCTTCTTGATCGCTTTCAGGTTTATAGCGCAGATCTTTCAAGTATCGTCG
>DNGT01000051.1 GCA_003486165.1 Desulfobacteraceae bacterium | reverse complement strand
TTTTGTGAGCTACTATGATTATTACCAGCCCGAAGCATATATACCTTCAAGCGACACGTATATTCAAAAAGACTCTTCTATCAACGAAATGATCGACAAGCTTCGTCATTCCTCCACACGATCGGTATTGTCCCGCCGGGATGTGATTGTGGTGGCAAGCGTATCATGCATATTCGGTCTCGGCGCTCCTGAAGAGTATTTGGCCATGCGTGTTGACCTGGAAAAAAATATGGTACTCGAACGGGATAGATTCCTTGCGGAACTGGTGGCCATGCATTACGAGAGAAACGATGTCGATTTTTATAGAGGAATTTTTAGGGTCAGGGGAGATCGGGTCGAAATTTTTCCGTCATATGAAGAAGAAAATGCGCTTCGTATCGAATTTTTTGGAGACGAGTTAGAATCGATTTCCGAGATTGACCCCTTAAGAGGTATTGTCAAAAAACATTTGAACCGCATTACCATATATCCGGCCAGCCATTACGTGACTCAAAAAAAAATTCTCAAAAGAGCCGTTGAAACCATCTCAACTGAATTAAAACACAGAATCGACTATTTCAGGGAAGAAAATAAACCCATCGAAGCACAAAGGATTGAAGAAAGGACCAACTATGATTTGGAAATGATGCAGGAACTGGGATACTGTAATGGAATCGAAAATTATTCCCGCCATTTAACGCAAAGAGCGCCCGGGGAACCACCACCAACACTTTTAGATTATTTCTCGAATGATTATTTGATGTTTATTGATGAAAGCCATATCTCCATTCCACAACTTCGAGCCATGTACAAAGGCGATAAATCCCGTAAAATGACCCTTGTTGAGTATGGATTCAGACTGCCGTCGGCTTTGGATAATCGTCCATTGACATTTGAAGAATTTGAGTCAAAAGTATCNNTTGGTTACCACACTGACAAAACGTATGGCTGAAGATCTTACCGAATATTATTCGGATATGGGGATAAAGGTTCAGTATCTTCATTCAGATATCGGCACTCTGGAACGAATGGATATCATCCACAATTTAAGGAAAGGAGAATTCGACGTGCTCATTGGAATTAATCTTCTTCGTGAAGGGCTCGACATTCCTGAGGTTTCGCTTGTGGCCATACTCGATGCCGATAAAGAGGGTTTTTTACGTTCAACCCGGTCACTGATCCAGACCTGCGGTCGCGCTTCNNCGTAGAACTATTCAAAAACGTTACAATAAACAGCATTCGATTATACCGACAAGCATAGAAAAAAAGATTACACCTGTCTTTGAGAAGGTGGCTGAGTTTAATGATAAACCGAAAGACATCGTGGCAGAAACACTTGCTCAATATAAATCTGTAGAAAATATTGATATCATCATCAGAGATCTTGAAAAAGAGATGAAACAAGCAGCCGAAGAGTTAGAGTTTGAAAAGGCTGCTGAAATTCGGGATCAAATCCAAGCCATAAAGGAAATGATTGTCTTTGAATTTTGAACTCATGTTTCGCAACATATTTTTATGCAATTTCAATTATTTCAAAAAACGTAATCGGTTACGCCTTTGAAACAAATCGATTCCAAAGGGGTTTTCATTACGAGCCCTTATTCACGAGTTCTTTCAGCCCAAAAAATANNGAAAACAGTATCAAAGATAAATTGGCCAAGGTTTCTTCCCAGCCCGGTGTCTATCTCATGAAAGACACCCATGGAAAAGTGATATATGTGGGTAAAGCCAGAAGCTTAAAAAAACGATTGGCTTCTTACTTTGCACGCATTGGGAACAGTACATCACGAATGGATATGAAAACAGAAATCCTTATTCGAAACATATCGGACTTTGATACAATTATCACCGACACTGAAAAAGAAGCCCTGATTCTTGAATCAAACCTTATCAAACGTTACAAACCTCGTTATAATGTTATTTTAAAAGACGACAAAAGATACCCTTCTTTACGGTTGGACATCAAAGATCCGTATCCCAACCTTATCGTAGTCAGAAAAATTGCTAAGGATGGAGCCCTCTATTTTGGTCCATTTTCATCTTCAGTCGCTGTTCAAAAAACACTCAAGATCATCCACAAAACGTTCAGGCTTAGAAAGTGTAAGCAAAAAGATTTTAATCGTCGTACAAGACCCTGTCTAAACTACCAAATAGCATCATGTCTTGGGCCGTGTTGCCTCGAGGTGGACAATAAAATCTATGATGACATTGTAAAAGAGGTTGTTTTATTTTTAAAAGGAAGGACCCCCGATCTGATAAAAAAAATAAAACAGGAAATGATTTCCGCTGCGAATGTGCATGATTTTGAAAAAGCGGCGGTATTGAGGGACAAAATGTTTGCACTTGAGCAGACGCTTGAAAAACAGGTGGCGGTTACGAATGACTTTAAAGACCGGGACGTACTCGGAATTGCAAGATCTGATGAGAATTCTATGGTAACGATTCTTTTTATCCGCAGCGGATTTCTTATTGGGACACGAAATTTCAAGTTTTCTAAGACGATGTCAACAGACCCCGAAATCATTAGCGAATTTATTCGACAATATTATGATATAACACGTTTTATTCCCCAAGAAATCCTGACCCCAAAACCACTTGGAGACGCATTTTTGACAGAAGAAATCCTCAGTACAATCAAAGGACAAAAGGTTAAAATTTTATCACCCAAACGGGGTGAAAAGGTTCGCCTTATTAAGATGGCATGTCAAAATGCCAAAAACAGTCTCCGAGAGCTCATTGCCGACGTGTCAAAAGATTCCCAACTTTTTGTTCGCCTCCAGCAACGGTTGAAGATGGACAGAATACCTTTTCGGATTGAATGCTTTGATAACTCCAGTATTTCAGGAAAAGATGCTGTTTCCTGCATGGTTGTATTTGAAAANNCAGAACCCTATCCCGATATCCTCATGGTCGACGGTGGCAAAGGACAGCTAAGCATAGCGGTTTCAGTTCTGGCGTCTTTGAAACTGGAAAAAAATATTCAACTCATCAGTATCGCAAAAAAAAATGAAAAAAAGGGAGAAACACAGGACAAAATCTATAAGCCCGGACAGGCTAATCCTGTAAATTTGGGAAGGGAAGGGGACCTGATTCTATTTTTAGAAAGGATTAGAGATGAAGCCCATCGTTTTGCCATTTCCTTTCACCGAAAGCGGCGGATCAAGACATTGATGCATTCTTCACTTGATTCAATCCAGGGTGTGGGCGAAAAGAGAAAATTAATTCTTTTAAAACATTTTAAGAGCATAAAAAAAATCCGGGCAGCAACACTGGAGGAATTGAGCGCTCTGCCCGGAATTAGCTATAAACTGGCTAACACAATAAAAAATGGGCTGTCATAGACCTTAAACATTCCTTCTTCCGATCTACCCTTCTTAATATTTTAGAAAAGTGTTCTGGATCTATCTCAACAAAAGCACCGAAGATTTGCTTCCCTGAATAAGCTTGTCAACTTTGCCCCGGGGAAATATTTGGGTGAATATGGACTGCCCGCCCATCCATAACGCCATCATTGATCGTCTTGCTTCTTGTGAGATGAATGATTCCAGTGACGTGGTGTCCACCAGTTTAATCCACGCCTTGATTTGGCGAGCNNGCAGCATGCGATTTTGCGGATATTTTTTTCTTCTTTTACAACAAGAACCGAACATGCTGCATTGTTGGCAATCTTTTGAGGCAGATTACCGGTACCTTCCCACTGACAATCTCCTTCTTTAGAGCAACCCAAAGCAATCAAATCACTGTCATCTTCATGGGATTGAGCCAATATTTCTTTGACCGGGTTGCCGGATCTTAACACTATAGTTAAATTTTTCCTGTCTCCACGGCATATATACAACTCTTCCCACACCCCTCTTTTAATCTCTATAAATTCATATTTGCACGCCCGTTTTTCATAAGGGGATTCTTCTTTTTCAAAATGCTTGAGAAAGCTGCGACGATAATTTTGCAATGTTTTGATTAATGGATGTTTTTTTCCAGACTTGTTCGACGGGGTGTCGATATTCGTCACTTTAGCCCCAACCCCAACCAACGTCACGTCCGCCCACGTGTTCCCCGCCAGTTTAGCCACATCTTTGACAACATGGGCACTGTAAGGATGTTGATCTACCGCTAAAAGAATTCTCATAATAACCTCTCTTGATGTTTATTCATTTATTCATTGCCAGCAAATAAGAATCGGAGACGGGATATGGTTCAGCAACTGAAACCAATTACTTTTTTTGCTTATCGTGTGATGGAGTGGAGACACGACCAGTCCATAGTCCCTTAGCACATCACCGATCTCTTCCGGAGCACCCTGAATTGTCAAACAATTTTCAGGGGGCCATTTGTTTTCCACCAATATTTCCTCTGCGGCACTTAACGTCCCGTTAATTTCTTTATCAGCGTTAAAGGACGGGTGTCCAAATTCCTGAAATTCACAAAAAATCAGATCAAGCTTGAGCTTTGCACCTTTAAATATTTTTAAAAACATGGAGACAGACTTTTTGGATTCTATTTCATTTCGTACAATAAGCGCGACTTTTTCTATATGGACCAGATTTTTAACAATAATAACCGGGCAAGGGATATGTCTGTAAAGCCGGGAATGTATTTTGTCATAGAGCTTCTTAGCGGTAAAGCTATGAAGTGATCCCTCCACAAGCAGATCATACGATTCTTTTTGAATCTCTCGGAGAATTTCATTTTCACGATCTCCGATAAGCATTTTGGGAGTATCGAGTTTTGGACATGAAGCTTTCTCCGCCTTGATCAATTGTGCGATTTCAAATTCTCCTGTTTTCAATACCGTACTTTCCCAAGTTCGGCGAACCCATCCGGTGCCCGGCGCATGTCCGTCTTGATCCGGTTCCTCTACGTGAACAGAATATAGTTTCATGTCGACAAGTTGGGCCAGTTGGCAGGTATACCTGAGGGCGATGCTCGACGCCAAGTCTGCATCAAGGTAAACAAGCGTTCTTAACATGGTTATTCCCCCTTTTAATGAATATACAGATTCTAAAAAGCAACATTCATGGCAGTTTAGTCAAAAATTTATCGGCTTTCTTTTATCTTTCGTTCTGCTTTGGCAACAACGTCTTTGATTTCACCCAGTTTAAAGGGCTTTGCCAGAAAATCGAAAACCCCTTTTTTAAAAGATTCCTTGGCGGTCTCCATCGTTGCGAATCCGGTAATGACAATGACCTCGGTTACAGGAGATCGATCCTTTACTCGAGTTAAAAATTCCATACCGTCGAGTCCTTCCATTTTGAGATCGGTGATAACGATATCGAAATCTTGTTCCAGGATTCGACTCGATGCTTCCAGACTTCGGGAAAAGGCCTCGACATCATATCCTGATTTTTCTAAGGCCGGTTTTAGACGTTTCAGTACTATCGGTTCGTCATCAAGAATAAGGATTTTTGTTTTTTGTTTGTCGCCCATGATACCTCCCTTAGACTAAAATTTTGATATGATCATTTTTCAGATCTTGGAAGACGTTTTTAAGTCTTTCAATTTCTTGTTCATGGTTCATTTTAACATCAAGCTGACGGGTAAATGAGACCAATAACCCCAGGATTTTCATCTTTTTTTCCATCATCTTAAGTTCCAGTTTTTTAATTCGGGCAATAACCAGATCTCCTCGAATATCGACGCGAAAATCGCTTTTTACCAGAATTTCCCCCAACAATTTGGCCCTGCGTGTTCTGCGCGATATGTCGGTTACACCGCCAAGGAATCTAAAATAAGCATAGTTGTCATTCAAGTTCTCAGTGATATGGGCTACAATCATATTAAAGTGATACCCAAGTCGCAGGTTAATATTGACATATTCCTTTGATAACACCGCAAGATTCTGGCCGACATATTTTGGCGTTGCCATGGATGATGAGAACGTACGGGTCAGACTCGACATGAAACTACCGAAATCAACGGACATCGGTTCCGTATCCCAAGCGCCCGGCACTGAGAGTCCTTCCAGGAATGCTTTCATGGGGACGGAGATAACATCTTGAGGCTTAACCTCTGAAACACTTGCCGAGTCCCTGATGCCGCCGCCGATATCGATCAAAATAAGGTCTAAAGGGATATCGAATTTCAGTTTCCTGCCGGCTCTCGTCGCATCACCGATTTTGGCATATTCCATCCCGATCAATTCCTCTACAGCTTTTTCATGAACATATCGCGTAATATCATGCAAAGTTTTACATCCTGACGGTGTAAAGTTTTTTTCGGAAGGATCCAACAGGTTCAATGGTGCGATTTTTTTCAGAACTCTTTGCAACAACCGGTATTCAAAAGTCGTTTCAAAAGTTTCCTCGGCGAACTCGTAATAACACAAGGCTTTGACCGCTCCTTCATAAACCACATTTTCTCGTGCATCCACGGTGATGATCTGACCGGGGCGAAGAAGTTGTGTGGCAACACCTGTATTCACAATGGTCGGTACTCTGAATTCTCTGGCAATGGTTGCCATATGGCCGGTTGGAGAGCCGATATCGGTAATAATGGCGCTGGCTTTTTTAATAACCTTTCCCAGTCGAGGGGATGTATAGGCAGTTACCAAAACTGCATCGCTGGGAAAACGGTCGAGCTCTTCTTCAGTCTTAACCAGAAAAACTTTACCGGTAGAAATTCCTTCTTGGGCAATGGATCCCTTATTTTTGAATATAATTGGAAAATCATCTAAAACAGATGAAATGTCGCACACCAGTTTTGCAACCTGATCTTTAATATTGAGAGATCTGGCTTGTAAAATAACAAGGTTGTCTTCATGATCAATGGCCCACTCGATATCCTGGGGTTTTTTAAAGTAACGTTCAATCTTCAAGCCAGCTTCGGCGATCTGTTTCATTTGATCACCGGTCAGGCAGGTTTTGGTCTGAAGATCCTTATGAACCATGTGTATATCCGTCCCGCCGCCTTTTTGGGGCACCAGCTTTTCAGGTTTGCGCACGACATCCATGGATTTTAGTTCATACGGCTCTTCCCGATCTATTGTATATAGATCCGCTCTCGCTTTTCCGGCAACAACTGGTGCACCAAGTCCCCAGGTTGCATTAATCAACATGACGTCTCGATCCGGAGCTCTCGGGTCGAGTGTGTATAGAACNNGTCGATATTCCATCACCGAATCAGAATACAGGCTGGCGAGAATGGATTTGTAGGCCTGTAAGATATTTTCACGTGGTTCGTTGAGAAGGCTCAGATACTGTCCGGCAAAGGTATGTTCCATGTCTTCGCTCATGGCGCTGCTTCGAAGGGCAAGCAGTGTCTCTTCAGGATTTACGCCCTGATATAGTATGTCCAGGCTGGTATAAATTTCCTTTTGCAATAATTGGGGAACCGTTCCCTCCAATATGAGTCTTCGAATTTCCTCTGCCGCCTGATTTTTAGATGCATCTCTCTTTTGCCAAGCAGCATTTAATGCATCCATTTTTGTTTGAAGGCAATTGTATTCCATGAATGCTTTAAACGCCTGGATGGTGATGGCAAAACCTTCCGGTGCTTTTAGGTCGAGGAGGTTCTTTATTTCAGCCAGATTGGCGTTTTTCGCTCCAACAACATCGGTAAAATCATCTGTTATCAGATTATAGGGCATGGAATATTCCGTTTGAGGGATGACCGGTCTTCCGGCCAGTTCCTCTTCAATATCGCTGTTGATGGTACCTAAGGCATCATAAAGCTTCAGATATTTTTTGGGCGCCAAAGCATTTAAATTGTATATGAGTTTATACACAAGATCTGCAATATGGTGGCAGGTCGAACGAATGTATTGCTGATCGAAAATGTATGCGCCACCCAACTTGGTCCCCATCTCAGCCATGAGTTCCAGCACTTGGTTGTTGTATTCCAGAATTTTCTGAAATACACCGAAAAGAACGGCAAAAGGCACCTGTGAAGCAGATTTTTTGCGGCCATTGAAAGCTGCTTTTATCCAGTTTGTGAATGTACTCATTAAAAAACCATCCATTCGGAGTTTCTCTTAAATGATCTAATGCGCTCCACCTTTGCCGGTTCCAAAAAAGAAATCCATCGCCAATCCGGCGGAAACGGCGATTAAAACCGCCAAAAATCCATATAAAACGCTATGATTAAACGCCAGGGATGATAACATCAAAGGGATTCCCTCTTCTTTCACTTTGAGTTGATCAATTGAATTGTCTGCGATTTGGCCATTGTGAATTTCAATAACCCTTATTTGATACTCTCCGGTAGGTATTTGAGGCGGTATCCAGATACTGGCGGTAAAAGATTTATTCTTTTCGTTTTTTTGTCCAAAACTGATTTCGCCCGGATGAGAGGCATAGAGTCCCTGGTTTTGTTTTAATTTAAAAAACTCATTGGCGAGGGCATCCCTTTTTGCCTTCGGCGCTTCTATCTCCATCTCTTTTTTCAAAGATTCGAACCCGATGCCCAGTTGTTCCCAGGTTATTACGTCTGACGCAGCCAATTCCATCATCCCCTCAGAGGAATACAGAATATAGAGATTCGGCACCTTTTTAAAATGCACGTCTCCCAGATTCATCCACAAAAAGCCTAACGCTTTTCCCTTCTTTTTCAGTGTTAACTCTTCCTGTTTTCCTTTGACAATTACCACCACTTCATTTTCGGTGGCAATCTTGCCTGAAACCTTTAATTGTGTTCCATTGAAAAAAGCGCTGATGGTAATGAGATTGGGCTCGTGTTTCGCTTTTACTGAAACTGTTGAACATGCCGGTTTAGGAAGGCACATGAAATACATGGTCATGATGATAACAGACATCCATATTCTATTTCGTATCATTTTAATGGCCCCCTTTAATGGCTAACATAATATGCGGCGTAAGTAAAAGATCGAGGAGCATTTTAATCATTACGATCAAAACTAGTGAGGCCAGAAGGATCTTTAGTTGATCCCCTTTAAGTTTTTTACTGATTTTGGCGCCGAACTGTGCACCCAGCGTAGATCCTAATAGAAGGATCAATGCCAAGATAAAGTCGACGGTATGATTACTGTAAGACTGCATGATGGTCACATCGATACATGTGAAAAGGATCTGAAACAGGCTGGTCCCAACGACGACATGCATGGGCATCCTTAAAAGGTAAACCATCACCGGCACCATGATAAAACCTCCGCCGACGCCCATAATTGCCGCCAAAATTCCTACAAAAATACCCAGTATCACGGGCATCAGAACAGAAAGCCTTACTCCCGACTTTTCAAAATTGGTTTGCCACGGCAGTTTACCAATTAATTGGGCGTATTTAGATTTTTTTTTCGAAGCTGTTGCAGTCGTTTTCATTTTTCTTAATGCCTGAAGGCTTTCAATGAACATATACGATCCTACAAAACCGAGCATCAGAACATAGGTAATTTTGATTAAAAAATCCGCATTTCCCATTTGCCTTAAAACCTTGATGACCTGAACACCCAACGTACCTCCTGCAACACCGCCGATAAGCAGCAAAATGCCCATTTTGAAATCAACATTTCCCATTTTGTAGTGTGCCAGAGTTCCGGAAGTGGAAGCGCCGACGATCTGGTTGGAATCAGACGCTGCGGCAACGGTGGGAGGTATGCCGATCATAATCAGCAGTGGCGTCATTAAAAACCCGCCACCGACCCCAAAAATTCCCGAAAGGATTCCCACAAGGCCGCCCAAACCAAAAATAAGTAATACATTCACACTATTCCCGGCGATCGGTAAGTACAGGTGAAACATCATCCGCTCCTTTTTTTTGTTTTTTAACGGTTTTTTTATGCACGACTTCGATGCGGCAATCGATCCTGTGGCGTATCTTTTCAAGAAGGTCTTCAAAATCATCAAAACGTCCCTCTTGGGGAGTGGGTGATCCCACAACCAGCATGGTTATTTTTTTCTCCTTGACGAACTTAACCAGTTCGCTATCGTATTGGCCGTAAGTGATATAGTAATCCACTGGTATGCCGTCCGAAATTCCTTCTTCGATCAGCGACTCAAGACTTGATTTCATTGAAGCCTCTATCTGGCGCATCAGGCTTTCGTCCGTTTCTTTGACCGCAGAATCAATGACCAGAAGAAAATATAATCTGGCGTTTATCCGTTTGGATAGGTTGAGGGCGTGGACCGCGGCCCATAAACTGGTTTTTCCGGCATACAACCCCACAAGGATCTTTTCCATTAAACCCTCCTCGTTTAAACCCCTGAGCAAATTAGGTGCCAGTGTGAACAATTTTTAAATTAGTGAAAAATAAGACGGTGGTAAAATGACATAAAATATTGATATTAATTTAAATATAAATGATCTTGGAGGATGCGGTGGCACTGAGGATTAAGAAGAGGCGAATCTAAAATGGGAATATGGGGAATTTTTGTTTCAAATTGAAACTCATAGCGATAGTATTAATATTGTACAATAAAATAAGGGATATGTAATAAAAGGATAGTAAACGAATGTTTCAATATGAAAAAGCAGATTAAAATTAAATAGAAGAGGGTGAGGGATCAGTTTTTATCCAGCAGACCGTATTTTTTCATTTTTCGCCATAATGTGGTACGGGGCAGATTGAGTATCTTGGAACTTAAGTTTTTGTTATAATCCGTTTTATTCAAAACTTTGGCAATGTGGTGTTTTTCAACTTCTTCAAGAGCGAGAAGTCCTTCTCCTTTGAATGTGTTAAACTCGAGTTTTTGAAGATCCCGGGGAAGATCCTCGATGCGAATGACTTCGCTTTCAGCAAGAGCTAAGGAACGTTGGATAATGTTTTCCAGTTCTCGTACATTACCGGGATAATTGTAATGCATCAGAATCTCGAGGGCATCGGATGATATTCCTTTAATTTTTTTCTCAAAAGGACGACTGTATTTTTCGATAAAGTAGGAGGCCAGCATAGGAATGTCATCCTTTCTTTCACATAGTCGGGGCAGCCTTAATGTGACAACGTTCAAACGATAAAACAGATCTTCACGAAAAGATCCTTCAGCAGTGGCTTTTTTGATATCCTTGTTACTGGCGGCAATGAGGCGAATATCCAAATTAACCGGCGTAGTTCCACCCAGGCGCAGTATCTTTTTCTCCTGGATAACATGCAGCACTTTTACCTGCATTGAGGGGGGCATTTCTCCTATTTCATCGAGAAAAAGCGTTCCGCCGTCTGCAGATTCAATGAGACCAATCTTGGTAACAGATGCACCGGTAAAAGCGCC
>DNGT01000056.1 GCA_003486165.1 Desulfobacteraceae bacterium | reverse complement strand
TAGAAAAACTCCCCGACCCCTGAGGTAGTTAAAATGTACTCAAAAATAAAATCATCCGTACAACAACGGGTTGAATTAAATGAAGAGATATTAAAAAAAATTCTTAAAAGAATTTCCAGTGACAGAATATCTGAGTTGGCTGATGATATCGGTCTGCCGTATGCTCTCATATACAATCTTGTGCACGGAAGGATTAACTCTCTTTCAACAGAGAATTATAAGTTGATTTTTGGTGAAGAACCGCCGAATCAGGCCGTAAAAAGGGTCAATGGTGCATATTTTAGAGAAATGGTGCAGTTATGGTTGTTATTGAATGACGATGTATCCATTGCGGATCTTTACAGGGAATTCTACGGATATAAAAATGTTAAGAAGGTCGACTATAGAATTTTCAACGAGGTGACTCAAACCGTTGAAAAAAAAATAGAACACGCCATGGAACAAAAATTTATCGATCAAGGATTTAACAGGTTTGACATAAAAGAACTGATAAAAGAACTTAAATTAATCGAAAAACAAGAGCGTGTCCCTTATAAAGACATAAAGCCGATTTTAAGCTTTTTAGCAGAGACTTTGAAAATTAATCCGACACGCATATTAAATCAGTGGTTTATCCGCTATGAAGACGGTGAATTAAAAACTGTAACGAAAAATGTGTATGATGATGCGTTGGAGCTTAAAAAAAGAACAGAGAATGCTTTGCGTTCAGGTTCACGATATAAGGTTGAAAAAATCAGAGAAGAAATTTATGGGGAAAAAAAAGGATATATATTATTTTCCGAGATTGAAGAGGAACTTGAATTTTTAAGAAAATACGGTGGGAAGAATCCCAGACAATATTTGGGGAGAAGTGTCAGTCATTATAAAAAATCAAGGCTGAAAAGAATTGCTTCCCGGAGGGCCTTAAAAATTAAAGATGCGTGTCGTGAACTCATTAATGATCATCCTGAACTCGCTCTTAAATCTCTTCCGAATTTTCATAGAAGAACAAGGTTTAAAAAATTGCTGTTTGTTCTAAAATCATATTCGATTTCTAAAGTGGTGAAGAACGAAGATGACATTGAAAAAATTATATTAATGCCCGTGCATTATCGTGAAAAATACAATACGGATGAGTATGGATTAATCAGTCTAAATAAAGCGGGATATTTTTTGGGGATGAGCAAAACCGCCTTCGACTTGTTGGTTTCAGAAAATATTGATGTATTCAGAAGAATTGGAATGTATAAAAAAGGATGGTATCTGCCGTATCTTTATCTAAAAAAAATCAAAGAAAAAAATGGATTTGAAATCGTAAAAGCGAAATATGAAATGCTGGCGAAAAAATATGCCCATGTTTGAAACTAAAGGACTCACTTTTTGCACCTCGCTATTGCTAAAAAGCCTTTTCGGCGGCCGACCAGCTGCTCTTAACCGAGTTGCTGAAAATGATGGGTGTGAAGCTTGAGTTATCACCTTTTCTTTTTACATTTACCTAAAAAAAATCGATGATGTTTTTTTGATTGGTGGTAGGTATTACCTGTTATGAAATGATATTTATTCTCGTATTGACCATTGAAATTTGACACTTACATTGAGAATTAAGAACAAAAAAGGATCAAAAACTCAAGCATCAAATAAAACTTACGGGATGAAAAGGAGATAAATATGGATTTAAAGGAATATTTTGAAAATACGAAGGGTGTAGGCGTGATTTCCACTGCCGACACAGACGGTCGAGTCGATGCGGCCATTTATGCAAGACCCCACATCATGGATGATGGATTACTGGCATTTATCATGCGGGATCGAACCACTCACACCAACACCAAGGCCAATCCCCATGCAACGTTTCTTTTTAAGGAAGAAGGTCCGGGTTACAGGGGAAAACGTCTGTATTTGACCAAAGTCAGAGAGGAAGTAGACGCTGAACTCATAAAACACCTTAGCCGAAGAAATTATCCGTCAGGTGAAAACAGCCAAGAAGCAAAGTTTCTGGTCTACTTTAAAGTAGACAGAGAGCGCCCTTTGATCGGTGGTTGAATCGTCGGAAAAAATGGATCATATATGAGAGGGTCAAAACAGGGATTGTGGCGAAGCGCCAAAAAACATGTCGTCCGAATTTACAAACCATCTGAAAAATACATCTAAAGCGAAATTACGGTGTTGAGAAACTCTTCAAAATGCGCNNTATCGCTCCTTGTCCTTGAACGTCATCTGCATTTTTGCGATGGCTTGCAGTTATACGTGCAATTTTTTTTGTAACGCCGAATAAATTCTTTTGTAAGTGGGCGCAGATAAACCATGCTTCCCGGCTTCACGGACAATATAACCGGTGAACGTCTCCAGTTCCGTCTGGTTTCCTTTTTCGAAATCCATCTGCATTGAGGTTTTGATATCAGGCGGGAAGGTGCTCACTTTAGCGATGATTTCTTCTTTGATATTTTTAGGAAGTTCAATCCCCTTTGCTTCGGAGACACGAAATACTTCTGTAAGAAGGTTATCCAACAGCTCTTTTCCTTTTTCACTGTCGATAACACCACGCATTGTTTTATCCAGAAAAGTGGTTGCAGTGGCAAATGCAGAGATAAGAACGTACTTTTCCCAAACAATATGTTTAATATCTGTTCGGTATTGGGCATCTATGCCTGCTTCTTTTAAAATATGTTCTATCTGGTTTGCTTTTATTTTATCATCGGATTCATTTCCAAAGAACAGTTTGTTTAGCGAACCTGCCTGTTGAACCACTCCGGGGCGAACGATATGCGCGCCGATGTATACACATCCGTTAAATATTTTTCCTTTATTCAGAACAGCACTCAGCCGGTCGGCATTGTCCACGCCGTTGAGCAAAGAGATAACGACGGTATTCTCATCGATGTAAGGCGAAAGCAGTTTTGCACTTTCTTCGAGGCTATAGGCTTTCACACAAAAAATGACACAATCAAATATTGTGCAACCGGATGGTATGTCGGTGGCCACATCGGGTCTGACGGTAAATGTTCCTTTCTCTGTGATAAGGTTCAATCCATTTTTCTTTATGTGTTCGAGATGATTTCCCCGGGCGATGAATACAATCTCTACATCCTTATCGTCAGAATACCGTTTTGCCAATAATCCGCCGTAGTATCCACCCACACCGCCGATTCCTATGATGGCTATTTTCATTTGTTGTTTCTCCGATACATATTTAACGACGTCTTTCTTCTTCAAAGAGCTTCAGGTTCGTTTTGAGCATGGTTCCCTGCATCAGATCTTTCATTGCCTCGTCATAGTGCTCTTTTTTGATGCCGGGAATCAGTTTGTTTCTCTCGATGTTGGCCAGTACGACCATGTTCTGCATTCGGGCATCTTTGAGATCTGCTTTGAATATGGGCAGGTCTCTTATATTTCGTTTCCTGCATATGCGCTGAATCATTTCCTTGGTGACCGGATCGGCAGAGTTAATTCGGACTTCAAGCGGTTGCCATACGGTGTCATAATAGATGAGCGTTCCATTGTCTTTTAATGCCGAATTCAAACCCCGTAGTGCTTCGTGACGCTCAAGAGCGATCACCAGATCGGCCTGGTTCCTAAAAATTAAAGGAGAAAAAACCTTTTCGCCAAATCTCAAATGGGAAATCACGACTCCGCCCCTTTGGGCCAAACCATGGGTATCCACTGCTTTCACTTTAAGCCCGGCATGATCAGCACTCCTTAACAGAATTTCACTTAAAAGGCCGATTCCTTGACCGCCGACGCCGGTTAGATATATGTTGAATGATTTCATGAATCTCCTATATTTTTTGGATGTTTATTAACAACATAGCTGTTAATTTTCATGAAATATCTGGGACAGGGCTATACCACCTTGGGCATTGAGATTGCCTCGGACGGGCATGTCTGGACACAGGATCCGTCACCGATACACAGATCCGGGTGGATTTCGATACGTCCGTCCGCCATTTGCGTGAATGTGGGACAGCCGAAATCCCGAATGCATTCATATAAACGATGGCATTTCTGCTGATCAATGTCCACCCTCCTTGGTTGGTATCCGGGTTTGCGACGCTGTTCCCTGGTGAACTTGAGCATACACGGATGCCGGGCGATAACTGCGCTGAATTCTTTGATATTAATGGCGTCTTTGACCATTTCAGTCAGTTTTGCCTGCTGGTATGTATCAATTTCATAGATATGTCTGACGCCAAGGCCTTCCAGTACCCGTCGCAATGGAATTTTATCTGTCGGTTCATTAAAATTTTGTCCTGAGGCCGCATGATCTTGGTGCCCCGTCATGGCTGTGGTGCCGTTTTCCATCAGGATCAGGGTTACGTTGTGATTGTTGAACAAGGCATTGATAATGCCTGGGAGCCCGGCATGGAAAAAAGTTGAATCTCCTAAAAACACCACCACATTTCGGGTGTCGTTAAAGAGTGACAATCCTGAACCCATGGCGGTGGAGGCCCCCATGCACATCAACAGTTCTCCCATCTGATAGGGCGGGAGAAAGCCGAGGGTATGGCAGCCGATGTCCGCCACTGTGATATCGGTATCACGGAGTGCCTTTTTAATGGCATGAAATGCACTACGATGACCGCATCCGGGACACATTTGGGGCGGACGTGCGGGGGCAGAAGAAACCATATCTTTTGGTGCATCCATGGCCGTAAGAAGATCGGGCCAGGTTTTTTTGAGAATTTCAAACACTTTATCCGGTGTATATTCTCCGATCCAGTCTTCAAGATCCATTTTGCCGAAAATTTTGGTGGATAACTGCCGGTCATAGGCCAGTTTTTTGATTTCTTTCTCGATGACGTTGTCCAGTTCCTCTAAGATTTTGACCTCGATATGGACTCTGAGAAAGTCTTCTACCATTTTGACAGGAATTGGATAAACCATACCCAGTTTTAAAATATCGGGCTTGTTGTCTGCAAATTCGAGGACATCCATTAGCGATAAAAAAGGGAGTCCCATGGTGATAACGCCGCGATTACTGTTTCCGTGATCAAAAATTTGATTTAAAGGCGATTGATCCGCATATTTTTCAACGGTTTCAAGGCGCTGAAGTGCTTTTCGCTTCATTGGGAACACATCCGCCGCGATGGGAACATAAGGGCCGTTTTTTGTGTCAAAGCGCGGTGTTTTGTCCAATTCCCTGTCGTGCCAGCCCTGAAAATCGATTTTCTCCTTGGCATGACAAATGTGGGTGGTTAATCGAAGTATGACCGGCATGCCCTTATCCTTTGAAAGTTTTGCAGCGGCTTTGTAGAAGGTATAAATTTCCGTTGGTGACGCTGGTTCAAAAACAGGTGTGTAACTCAAACAGGCGTAATGCCGGTTATCCTGTTCATTTTGTGACGAGTTGGCTCCCGGATCATCTCCCAAAACGATGACCATTCCGCCGATGATGTTCATCAGACTCAGCTGTACGAATGTATCCGCCGCAACGTTGAGCCCAACACTTTTAAAAAACACCGTGGCCAGGTGTCCGTTGACGGCTGCGCCGTAGGCGACTTCTGTGGCCACCTTCTCATTAACCGAAAATTCAAAATAAAACGGCCGTTTTTCTTTTGGTATGGCCCTTATGGCTTCCGCGATTTCCGGTGTCGGTGAACCCGGGTAAGAGGTGATCACACGGGTATGTGATTCAATCATGGCCCGTACCAGGGCGGTATTGCCCATAACGATTTCCGAAAAGGGTGTCTGTTTCAGCAGTATTTCTCCAAGTGTTTTCATTGGGATACTCCTTGTCCGATGGGGCATGACCTTGTCTTATAAACCGAAAGCATCCGGAGGTTATCTCAGATTGATCGTTTCAAGGTATTCCTTAACTTGACCGGTGGTTGAAAGGAACATTTTTGAGCCGGTCATAAATGTGAATATATCATCTGCATTCCCGCAGGTCCTGGCAAACTCCGGGGCGATGACGGTGGAAGGCTCCGGTGCCCCTGGGTTTTGAGCCATGGCATCCACATACATGTCGAGCCGTTCTTGTAAAATTTGAAAATAATCGATA
>DNGT01000109.1:4032-5425 GCA_003486165.1 Desulfobacteraceae bacterium | reverse complement strand
ATATAAAACCAATCACGGAGCAAAATTATTTGATCATACTTTGACAATATTTTGACGAATTTTGGCGGATTTGGGCAAGCTTAGGAGGAAAAAAGGACTATCCGTGAATGGGCTGTTGTTCATAATATAGTAAATTTCAGAATAACATTTTTTTTCAAGCGCAGAATAATTTCATTTCCATTTTCGGCAAGTTTTCCAGACAATCACCTGCATGGTATTAAAAGCAGTTACAATTTCAAATTTTTTTATCGTCCTTGATGATTTCGCCAAGTAAATTATCCACAATAACAGGACTGTTGAAATATGTTACAGACGGTCTCGATCCATACTTTTGAAAAATAAAGTGTTTCCATTCATCTGTGTAGAGCATTTCTGCGGCTTTTCGAGATTCCCACAGATATACTCCCCCTGCTGTCTCTCCATCTTCTGAAAGGATGTAATACTTTCGAATAAGCCCCTGAACTTCAAGATATTTAGGTGCAGTGCTTGCAAAAATATCTTGAGCTTTATTCAGAAACAAAGTTTCCGAAAGTTTAATTTGAACGAGTGTTGTGATCATTTTTATTATTCCCTTTGTTAGATGTTTTTCATGTTAATTGTTGAAGAATAATTTAGGATCTTTAAAGAGATAATCGCCAATATCAATCTCTGCCCCTTTCGCCGGTTTCGATTTTGATGAGTTCGCCATTTTGGAAGTACAGATATCGTATAAACTTATTGGGACCCATAATATAAGTCCAGCGCTCCATTTGGATCGGCTGTATGATTCGTTTGGGGGCTATATATCGCTCGGTTTTGTAATCATATATTTGCGAAATAGTACTGTTATGATTCTCTTCCCATTGATCACGTTTATCCGGATGATCACACCTGTTCAACACCTCTGCTTTGGTGTCTCCAATGGATACAAGGCGGCCTTGACACCGCACATATGAATCCGCTGCAACATCGTTTTGGAACAATAAAACACAAATGAGTGAAAGAAGTAATGATATTCCTTGTAACCTCTTATGGCTGGTTGCTGATTTATTCATCTTATCAATTTAAGCACCAATGAGCTATTTTCAAGCAAACAAAAATAATAGGAACCTGTTGATATCCCGGTATGGAATAATGGAGTTTTTTTCGTTAAATTGGGATTTCCGCTTGGCGATTATCGGCTCATCTGAATTAGGGTTTGACAATATTAAACACATTATTCTAACTTAAACTGAGCGTTTCAAATAGTGACAATGCGATAAAAAAGCCATAATTTCAATTAAAAAAAATGTTTAGGCACGCTACTTTAAAAGCTTTTTGTAGGGTTCGGGGAGTTTTTCTAAATTGTCGCTCCATGGAGAATCTTTTTTTAAACCGCGTGAACTCGTGCCAAGGGCTCGTAAAGAAAGAACAG
>DNGT01000109.1:0-4009 GCA_003486165.1 Desulfobacteraceae bacterium | reverse complement strand
TGGCTTCTCCCACATATTTCGCCAACATTTCGACAGAGCTAAAGGCTTTAATTGACAGATCCGGAATGACGAGCATCGCCAATGGTGGAATGTTTAGACGCAAAGTTGGTGCAGCCGTGGTTGCGGTTCGCCGAGGTGGAAGCATTCATGCATTCAATGCCATAAACCATTTCTTCTTTATCGGCCAGATGATTGTGCCCGGCTCGACCTATTGGAACATGGGGTTTGGTCTGGACAAGGGTGATGTGGAAAAAGACGAGGAGGGGCTTCGTACAATGGAGGTTCTTGGTGAAAATATGGCTTGGTTGTTGAAAAAAATTCACGGTTAATCAAGATTAAATTTTGCCATCTATTTTCCTATTCGTTTTTTAATTCGGTTTGATTGTCATTCTCAGTGCTTTCCTCGAAAGAGTTGTCCTCTATGTCTTTATTTGGTCCTTCATTAGGATCTGATTTAAGGCTTTCAGATTTTGTTTTTTCTTCTCCTTCACTATCGGGGGGGCTGGTTTCTGATCCCTGATCAGAAACGACAGGGTTATCGGAAGGTTCTTCATTGGTTCCGGGACCATCTTCTTTTTCAACAACCTGTGAAGTGGGAAGCCGGTGTTCCGAAGAACGGTTAGGCCGACGTTGAGAAACCGGAGTCCTTTCAAGTGATTGGTCGGTTGATGGGGGCAAGGATGCGCCTTCAGCGACGGTTTTATCATAGATAATAATCTTGATTTTCTTGCTCGAAACGTAAATAATTGCACTGTTTAAATTTTTAAGAATTCGTTTCAGCCCCTTATGCAAAGGTACTTTTTCTAAAGAGGCAGTAACCCGGTAATTTTGCCATTTATTATCCAAGCTGATATCGTAACCGGTTGCCATAGAGACTTTATATAATACGTCACCCAAAGGTTCATTCTTTGCGGAGAGAGAAATGAGTTCCTCGCCAGCATCAATTTCATCGGCGGTCGATGATGAGATCGGTAAAAATAAAAAAAGTGCCGCAAAGAATAGGGGGATAATTAAAACGATGCGATGGTGGGCAAACACACTGAAATAGCGATTCATGTTCAACATCCTCTTAAAATGCCTGAAACCAGCGCTAAAGAATATTTTGGAATTTGACCTAAAACTTCAGCGCTCATCAGAGCACCATATATAAGATTTCCCATTTAAAAAGCTGCCAATAGAATATTAGCCCATAGTCTGTTCCACAGTCAAATATAATTTGGAATGATTTCATAATCGCCTGCCACTTGGGTTTGAAAATATCACAACAATTTGATACATATAAAAAATAGTTTCATAATAAGGTAACTTTTGTTGTTTTGGCTGATTGATATTTGCATAGCCCAATAAGAATATTGGTAGATTACAATAACAATCACATTTAATTAAAGGAAGTCATACCAATGAAATTCAATTTCACCAATATTGTTGTTACAAGTATTATCTTATCCGGACTTTTTTTTTGGAATTTAGCGGAGTCTGATACAACTAAACCATTGAAAAGCAAATCTGAATTTTACTTTAAAATGAAATCCGTAGAGAAAGGACGCTTTCTGGTTAAACAATTGGGATGCAACGACTGTCATACGGCCGGTTATTTGCAATTAAAAGGGAACGTTCCAGAGAACAAATGGTTGATGGGAGATACCATCGGATGGCGCGGACCTCTGGGAACGTCCTATGGATCAAATCTTCGGCTTTTTGTCGACACTTTTAAAGAAGAAGAATGGATAAAAATGGCAAAAACATTAAAGACCAGGCCCCCGATGCCCCATCCCATCCTTAATGCGATGAACAATGAGGATCTTCAGGCCATTTATTGGTTTATTCGATATCTCGGTCCAAGTGGAAAACCTGTTCCAGATTTTAAACCGAATGGTTAATGTAAACCCATAAATGGCATCTTCCCCGATTGGGAAATCGGGATGTTCCATCGGCTCAGGATTAGTTTTAGCCTTGTCATACTAACAAAAAAACCCTTCCGGAATGACAAGGGCAACATTCTATAATTTAAACAAATACTTTTTTGTTGTCTGATATTCTATACTTCAGAATAAAAACGATGTTTCGTTTTAACTTTTATTCTACAAGGCACCCTTTTCACCCGCGTTAAGATGAATACTGGTATGTTACCCTTTTCTCTATTTATTTTCTCGATGATTTCCGATTAATATATCAATATTATATATTTGACACATTGAAATTGTCCATGGGATAAATGTCATTTAACGGAAAGGAATAATCTTGAAAAAAAATCTAATCGTTGCATTGCTTGCAGCTCTTTTGACTTGTGGAATCAGTGCGAGTGCCTTGTCAAAATCTCATTCTGGTATCCTAACCATGGAGGTAGATCTTTCAGCTCAGGCTCAAGGCCAGATTGCTCGCCTATGGATTCCTTACCCTGTTTCTGACAGATACCAATTCATCAGCGACATTCAAACATCAGGAGATTATTCCGGTATCGGAGTGTATACGGACCGGTCTTACGGGACTGCGATTCTCTATGCCGAGTGGTCGAAGGATGCCACCAGCCGGAAGCTTAAGTTTTTATTCAAGGTTGAACGACAGGAAGTTCGTCGTGGCGCTTTGCCTGCTCAGGAACCCACCTGGAATCCAGCCGATTATGCAACGTATTTGAAACCCACTTCCCTCGGCCCAACTGACGGAGAGGTTAAAAAGCTGTCCGACACCATTACCGATGGGAAAAAAACGGTGCTGGAAAAGGCCAAGGCGATCTATGATTGGACCTGTGAGAATATGTATCGGGAACCCAAAACCGTGGGATGCGGCAAAGGTGATGTGTGCACGCTGCTGGAAAAACCGGGTGGAAAATGCACGGATATTTCGTCGGTCTTTATTGCGCTGGCCCGAGCGGCTGGTGTACCAGCTCGTGAGGTCTTCAGCATCCGTCTCGGAAAAAAACCCCAACAGGACGTCACCACCTGGCAGCACTGTTGGGCGGAGTTTTTTCTCCCGGGGTATGGTTGGGTTCCGGTTGACCCGGCGGATGTGCGTAAGAAAATGCTTGTCGAAAAGATTGATTTAAAGGATGCTAAAACCAATGCTTATCGCGACTACTTTTGGGGAGGCATTGATCCTTATCGGGTCGTCATCGCCCACGGCCGTGACGTAATGCTGAATCCTCCCCAGAAAGGAGGGCCGCTCAATACATTCGGCTACCCCTATGCGGAAGTGGGAGACCATCCCATTGATTTCTATGATCCAGCCGCGTTTGTTTACCGAATCACCTATCATGAAAAATAAAAAAGTCATTCGGAAAGAAAATTTGCAAGCATCGGGATTGGGGTGAAAGGCTCCTTACACTTCAAACACCCGGCGGTGATAGAAGTTTGCCGATATCTTGAAGCGGACGGGTTCGAAATCCCGTATTTGCCGGTCAGGAAAAGGTATTATTTTGTTTTTTTAATTCCAATAAATCCTGCTATCATCAATGCTAAACCAAAAAGATATACGTACCTTCCATTATCTATAAAATAATATCNNATAGAACAACCCCCAACATCCCTAAAACACAAAACAAGTTTCTCATATTGTTTTCAAACTAATTATTTCAATTAAGAGGGTTTAAGAGATATCGAAGTATGAACCTAAAAGCTTTTTAACTTCCTAAAATCTTTAATCGCGGAAATTAAAACGATATATATCTAAAAATCCATAAAAAATCAAAGGGACAAACTCTGTCAAATAAATTTTTTCTCCCATTGATATCAAAAAGGGCCGCCGGATTAAAAACTTTGTCCGGGAATGGTGTTGAATAAACTGGCCATATAGAGTAAAAAACAATGTTTACAGGTTCCAGTTAAAAATCCTAAAGACGCATTTCAGGAAACACAATTTTCATGAATGATTCAAGGAAAATGCCGGAAACAACAATCAACAGTATTGGTGTGGAACTTGTTTTGATTCCATCGGGGTCGTTCAGAATGGGAGGAGACAAAAAACTTGAACAGGCTGAGGATCATGAAATCCCGCGACACCTGGTTAAAATCAG
>DNGT01000261.1 GCA_003486165.1 Desulfobacteraceae bacterium | reverse complement strand
GAGAATTGATTAGATATGGAGGGCTGATCTCAGGTTGACATTTATATTAAAATCCAATTGTTGTCAATAATATTAAATAGATATAATACGATGTGGCATTAATTGTTTGGATGAATTTGTGAGAAGGAGAGGTGTGGTTGATTACATGTATCTTATCAGTATTTGGACTTTAAAATTGTTTGGCAGGTGTTGTGATATCCGTAAAGATTTTAGGCTTAAAATTCCTGCGAAGCAGAAATCGCAGGTTTTGAACTGATAATTTCGAGCTGATATAACCCTATTATCGATATCTTATATTAGGCCCATGTATCCTATCTGACGTCGCACCGAACGATAAGAAATGTCTTTGATGTCACCATAGGCGCAACTATTCTGATCACTCAATGAATACAATTATGCCTGTTCAAATTCAGTGACCGTCAATATCACCGGATCCTTTAAAAGGCCTTTAATACCAATGTAAGCGGCTCGTTGCTCGTAGAGCCCGCTTTCGATTTTTTGGATCATTTTTTTTAACAACTCAAATTGTCCGACTTCGAGTTCCAAATCCGTCTTTTCCCGCTCGGTATAATTTGTATCTGATAATGTAATATGTATGTTCTTCATTTCGCACCTCCTTTATTTGCGATGTCAATAGTGCTATTGTTTCTCCCCTGAGCACAATGGCGCATCCCAATAGCGTACGGCATTGATAGTGTATCCCTTCATTATTGAGACTGTAAGTATTACTTAAAATAGCAATCAAATGTTAGTAAATATTAATAATTCCAATATGTTAAGTTTACTATGGGTTTATTGTGATGTCAAGATATTTTTCAAATATATTGAACTTTCATCCGATCATTTTCTGTCTCAGCGGGGTCATGGCATACCTCCGTTTGGGGTTAAAATAAGCGCGAGGTATTTTACATGATCAAAGCAAAAAGAAACGACTGAAAGGATAAGTAGGCGGGAAAGATTAAAGTGGCCCGATCCGGCAAGCTACCGTGAAGCAGCTGAGTCCTCAATGACTGAAATCAAATGTTGTGTTTTCTTGCCAATCTCCAAACCAATCATAACAACAATTGATATGCAGATATCATATTTTCCTTATGATTGGTTCAATGTCTTTTACGGGTCTCATACTTCACCTAAACATTTTAAAAAAATTCAGGTTCAAAACTCTTACAATTCATACATACGGCTTTTGCTTTGTAAAAAATGTCACCTGGATATGTGCCCCCAACATTAATTAGCCTTCTAAGTTCTTTTAAAGCTATATTGTCTCTTTTTATACATGGTGAAGTATAGGAATCAAATTTTTTGCAGTTCAGGGGGTGTTTGTCCATTGTAGCCCCTAATGAGGAATTTAAGTGACCGTTTTCACTTCTTTACCCAGGTTGAAACTCGTTGTTTCAATGATCATACCCTCATCAATACTTTTGGATTGGTACGTGATGATCTGTATTTCACATTCAGGAAATAGTTCCTTGAAAGATGAAATCATATCAATACGGACTTTACCGGTGTCACTTAAAATTATAATTTTTTTCATCTCAAATGCCTTTTGGAATTAGCGAAAAAAATAGATCCATCAGATGGAGTTTTAAAAAGCACATTGGTGCAACCAATCAAAAGCGCCCAATTCAGATTAATCACAATCGTAGTCGACCTGCATGGAGATATGACGGATTGAATTTACCAGATCCTCTAAGGAAAATGGTTTTGTGAAAACAGCATCAAACTGAATGTTCTCGAAGAGCCAAGGAGTACCAGAGATACCTATGATTGGAGTACAGGGACTATCGGAATTATGGATGTGATCAACAACGTCTCGACCGTTCAGTCCCGGCATTAGGATGTCTGTAATGACAAGGTCAAATCGACCGCTATTAAATTTTTGGATACCCTCTAAACCATCCAGGGCGATTTCAACCTTAAAGCCGGCTCTTGATAATACTATCTTAATGGCATCTAATATCGCTTTTTCATCATCAATGACTAAAATACGGTACATGGCATCACCAAATTTACTTACTGGAGAAAGAAATTGTCTCCTTTTTTGCTTTGCCGCCCTTAATCGATGAACCGGTCATTTTTTGATGATTCTATAGGCTGAAACGTAAATCTGTTTCTGCCCTTTGCTTTCCAGCACTGATCCTTTTACCTGAACTTTCTTAATGACATGATTCACCATTGCCGAGGAAGATTGACTACAGAAGCGAGCGCGTTCCCCGCAGTTAATTGGAGAGAAGCAGGAATTTCGTTTTAGCGGGATTGTAGGGAACTTCAGATCAAGTACAGCGCACAATAATTATTCCATTTGAAGAACCGCCTCCAAACGTAGTTCATTCTACCTGCGCTGCGATTCTAAATATCTTTATAGCAATTAATATGCCAGAAATATAACCCTCTGTTTAACATAATATTTCTAATTGTCGGATGAAAGCCAGATGGAATAAATGAATGAATTATCATACGGTGAGCAAAAGAGCTTGATAGAAAAAATGATTCAACTGTCTGTAAATAAATGACTATAAAGTGAAGGAATATTCCTTCAGTTGATCAGGTTTGGAAAAACATACGTGTCAATGAAAAGTGAGGTGAGTAAAATGGACGGTGGAGTGTCTGAAGCTTTAATTTCCGAAAAGTGAAGGCTTATAACCGAAATTATAATAAGTATAGATACCTTGCAAG
>DNGT01000394.1 GCA_003486165.1 Desulfobacteraceae bacterium | reverse complement strand
TTGCATGATTTTTGCATAATAAAATGCATAGAAATTATTTTCTTAATACAAATTAATAAAGATTAACCTTAAAACCGTATACCAATATTGGATTAATTTACTTAGTGAAAGGGCAAACCCTCTGAAAAGCGGGGACGCAAAACCACGGGTCTAAAGCTTAAAAGCTACGACAGCCGGGTTGCCAAATAAGTGCAGAACTCCTCTCGTTCTAAATATTAGGCATTTTGCTNNTTTCCCTGGAGTGGGCTCCGAACACTGAACTGGACTTGGCCGGCTACAGAGTTTTTTGTCGTGAGCAAAGCCAATCTTACGATTATCTAAATCCATCCTGGGAAGGAACAGACACCTCTTGCACCATTTACAATCTGGATGAAACCAAGACTTACTGTTTCGTTGCTAGAGCATTTGATACCGAAGGGTTTGAGAGCGAAAACTCTGTAGAGGTTTGTAATGAGCCCTCGGTCATACCTAACCAACCACCGACGGCAGATGCGGGTCCGGACCAGACCGTTAATGAGGGGCAGGCTGTCTCGCTGGACGCTTCGAACTCCACCGATCCGGATGGCGACATTAAATCTTATCACTGGGTCCAAATTGGCGAACCTTCAGTAAATCTATCCGATCCTGATGAAGAGCAGCCAACGTTTGTAGCACCAGGGGTGGGGTCGGAGGGTGCTTCTTTGACATTTGAATTGACTGTTACTGATCAAAGTGGAAATCAGAGTAAAGATATGTGTGTCGTGAATATCACTTGGCTAAACGAACCACCTCAAGCCGATGCAGGTAGTGACCAGACCGTGAATGAGGGTGTTGATGTTGTCTTGGATGGGTCTTCTTCTGTAGATATTGACGGCAACATTGCATCATATCTTTGGACCCAAGCCAGTGGCCCGGCGGTTACCCTTTTAAATGCAGCGTCAGACCGGCCGACCTTTACGGCGCCGAACGTTGAATCGAATGGTGTTTCTCTAACTTTTAATCTTTTGGTAACCGATACCGGCGGAATGAAAGATACGGACTCGTGTATTATCAATATCACCTGGCAAAACAAACCGCCAACGGCAGTTATTTCTCCGGATTATACGGAAGTTCCAGAGGAAGCTTTAGTTACCATGGATGGCTCAGCCTCAACAGACCCTGACGATGGTATTGTCTCTTATCAATGGTCCCAGGTCGAAGGAGAGCCTGTGTCCTTGTCGGACTCCACATCACCCGTTATCACGTTTAAAGCGCCGAAATCAGATCCGCTTGGAAAAAACATCAAATTGAAATTGACGGTAAAAGACCCTGGAGGGCTTCAGGGAGAGGCCGAAAGTTTTGTTTACGTCAGCTCAAGCTCAAACGAATCGAATAATTCGCCAGAGGCTCGTTTCGACTATGTCTATGGTAAAAAAGTAGCTACATTCACCGATCTGAGCAAAGACAGTGACGGAACCATTGTGTCATGGATTTGGGATTTTGGCGACGGGAGCGTTAGCACCGAGAAAAATCCCGAGCATAGATATACCAAGTTCGGAGTTTATTCCGTCACCCTCACTGTTACCGATAGGGGGGGGGCAAGCCATTCTACATCTCAAGATGTAAATGTTTCGAATTAAAAAATAATACAGACATATCAATATGACATTCCTGTGGGGTCAGCGATGACCCCACTTTTTTTNNGTGAGGTTGTGTTTTAGATATCAGAGATAACAATCTGTTAACTGACGTCTCAAATCATTTTTCGATTCTGTCAAATCAAGCATAATTCTGGACAATCCTCTTGGAATTTTATTTTATATGCTTGACAAGACGATAAAAAGATAAATATTTTGATACAACATTTGGATGCAAGGAGGAACTGATCATGCAGGACGACTGGACCGAAAAATTNNCCATATGCATGACATGCAAAAAAGAAGAAGAACAACGACCGGACTACGAAAAAATTTCCAAAAACACCATAGGACAGTGTATGATCGATACGGAAATGCAATATAGTGACCCTGCGGGTTACTGTTATCATCATTTCTATCCATACACATGCTGATACAAACTAATAAGCATATGATATCATTGTTCTAAATAGATTATAAACCTGAAAACAATCCTACCTAAAAATATATCGTTGTAAGACAGCCTTGGTAAAGAAATAACATGTTGACATTAATTTTAAGGGGAAGTATGAAAATTCAATAAACCAAACCGACCGGTCTGTCTTGATACGTTTCGTACCCATTACCTAAAGTTGAGCGATTTTCAAGTTTGCCACAGATACAAGGAAGATTCCGTTCCGCTATAGTCGTCTATGCGGAACGGAATCTGACGCAGTAGATGCGGTGAAATTGGAAATCCCAAAGGGTTCCAAATTATTGGAATTCAACATATCAGATTACCTTAAAAATATTGTTAAATTAAGCATTTCAAAAATTTGAAACGCTCAGCTTAGGTAATAATAAGGCAATAAAACCATGACATTGAAAGAGAAAATCATCCACGAATCTCTGCGCCAGTTTTCCACAAAAGGCTTTCTTTCCACATCAATTACCGACATCCTTGAGGCCGTGGGAACATCCAAAGGCGGTCTATACAATCACTTTAAAAACAAAGAAGCCCTCTTTTTCGCTGCATTGAGCGAGGCACGAAAAATCTGGCGACAAAGGAATCTTGAAGGATTAAAGGATCTGGAGCGGCCAATGGAAAAGATTAAAAAGCTGCTTGAAAATTACCGTGATCGTTACCTGGCTGATTCCGAAAACTTCCCTGGCGGCTGTATTTTTGTCACTTTTGCTGTGGAATTAAACGATCAGCGACCTCATTTGGCCCGGGAGATGAACGAGGGGTTTTTGAGGTTCAAGGGAATGTTGAAACGGTTGCTGGATCAGGAGAAAAATGCCGGCAATTTAAAGGACGAAATAGATACACAACAGGTTGCAGAACTTATTTTTTCAGGTATTCTTGGGGCCAGTGTCATGTATATTTCAGACAAATCAATGATGACTCTGGATAGGAATATCCGGTCTTTAATTGAATATTTGGACATGATTGTAAAATAAGCGGTGTATTTATAACGATTATTTAGGGTAAGAAGGTGTGGATTGTAAATTCTAATATCTTTTAAACTTCAAAAAAAAAGACCCTTCGGTCTTTTGTCGAAAGGAGGTAAAGGTATGGATTTTTTGCTGTCAGAAAGAGAGGAACTTTTAAGAAAGTCGGTCAGAGAGTTTGCCGAAAGTGAAATATCACCCAAGATTGAAGCCATGGAAAAAACCGGTGAATTTCCGCTTGAATTGATGGGACCCATGGCAAAGTTGGGAATAACCGGAATCATTGCACCGCCGGAATACGGTGGGGTCGGGCTCGGTTTTCTGGCCAGAACCATTGCTTTAGAGGAGTTGAGCCGGGTGTGTGCGGCGATTTCCATGGGAATGCAGGTTCACCACATGGCTATTTCCGCGCTGAATGATTTTGGAACCGATGCGCAGAAACAAAAATACATTCCGCCGCTGGCCAAAGGTGAAACCATGGGTGTTGTGGCCGTTACCGAACCATCGGGAGGATCCGATGTGGTGGGGATGCAGGCAACTGCCGAGCTGAAAGGTGACAAATGGATTCTTAACGGCCGGAAATGCTTTATTACCAATTCGCATATTTCTGATTTTTGGGTCGTCATCGCAAAAACTGCCGAGGGTGCCAAAGGCCTGTCTGCGTTTATTGTAGAAAAGGATCATCCCGGTGGAAAGGCCGGTCGAGTGGAACACAAAGTTGGACTTCGGGGCACCAACACCGGAGAACTGGTGTTCGATAACTGCGAGATTCCCAAGGAAAATATTCTGGGGCAGGAGGGCGGCGGTCTGGCTGTTGCGCTGAAAACCGTCAGCGAGGCCGGACGTCCCGGTATGGCGGCTACGGCGCTGGGTATCGTCGGTGCATGCCTTGAAGAAGCAGCGAAATTTGCCAGTGAAAGGGTGCTTTACGGTAAACCCATCAGCTCGCTTCAGGCCATCGGTTTTTATCTGGCNNAAATCTTACACCTGTGATGCTGCTGTGCGTTGTGCCAGTAAAGCGGTTGAAATTCACGGTTCTTACGGTATTTTGCAGGAATACAAAGTTCAGCGACTGTTACGAGACGCCGTGGTGACGGTGCCTGCCGGCGGAACCGGGCAAATCGGCAAAGTCGTATTGGCGAGAGCGGCATTGGCACCATACAAAAAAAGATAATACCCAAACTGAGCGTTTCAAATTTTAAAAGGGAATAAAAAATTTTTTTTATTTTAGGTAATAGGTAAATCTTCAATGAAACGTGTTATTGTCTGCATGAAGCCGGTACCGGACCCAAAAACATGGGACCGGCTCAAAATGGATCCCGTAACCAAGACTCTGATTCGCCAAGGAATTCCCAGCGTTGTCAATCCGCTGGATAAACATGCCGTTGAAGCGGCCCTTGAAGTAAAGGACCTTTTCGGTGCCGAGGTAGTTCTCTTATCCATGGCCCCTTTGGACACACGTCCGGTATTGCGTGAAGTTTTGGCAATGGGAGCTGACCGGGCGGTTTTGCTTACGGATAAGGCTTTTGCCGGATCGGATACGCTGGCTACAGCCCGCATACTGACCCAAGGTATTCGCAATATCGGAGATTTTGATCTGGTCATGTGTGGCAATTTTACGCTGGACGGTTCCACGGCTCAGGTGCCTTCCCAGGTAGCCGAACTTCTCGACGTCCCAAATGTCATGCATGTTTGCGACATGGATATCTCAAATACAAATCGCTTGCTGCTGACACAAAAAATCGAGCAAGGATTCATCAAGCTTGAAGCCGAGCCGCCATTGCTTCTGTCCTTTACGAAAGAAGCCAATAAACCGCGTTACATCTCTTTTATGGAGATACTGGCTGCTGAAAAACGTGACATTCACATCTGGGACAATGCGTTTTTAAAAATAGACGAAACCCTCATTGGGCTTGAGGGTTCGCCCACCCAAATGGCGGATCTTTTGTTACAAACAAAAAAAAGAAAGGGTGTACAGATCATCGGAAAACCCGAAGACATTGCCCGGGAGCTGGCCGATAAAATCCATCAACTTGGGATTATCTGAAAAATGGAATAGCTGAATTCCTTAAAGCAGATCGGTTTCAGAGAAGCTTCAGCCAAAATTTATTTATACCTGAAGCGGCAATGTTTTCAGAAGGCTAAAGTGTTACTGAAAAAGGGATTAACCCATGAAAAAGCAACACATTGGTGTATTCGTCGAACAACGCGGGGGAGTGCTTCACAACGTGGGACTGGAGCTCATCGGAAAAGCGCGTGAGCTGGCGGACATTTCCGAAGGAACGGTCAGCGTTTTTCTTTTGGGCAGGGATATCTCAGCACTTTCCGACAACCTGATCGCCATGGGTGCCGATACGGTTTTGCTGGCCGACAGCCCGATTCTGGAACCGTATCGGTTGCTTTCTTACACATCTGTTCTTGCCCAAGCCTGCAAAACTTATCCTCCGGATATTTTGTTGTTCGGGGCAACCCGTATGGGGATTGAATTGGCCCCCCGCCTTGCCGCCCGCCTCAAAACCGGCCTTTCAGCCCATTGCATCGATTTGCGTCTGGATTCAGAAGGGAGACTCCTTCAGGTAGTTCCAGGCTGGGGCGGCGGAGTGGTCGCTACCATTCTGTGCCCCTATCATCGTCCTCAGATGGCCACCGTGATGCCGGGAGTTATGAAGAAACTTACACCGACCATGAGATCCGGTGAATGCATCATGTTGCCTGTGAAAGAAGATCTTCACAGATCCGGTCCAAAGGTTCTTGAGGTTCATATCGAGGAACCCAAAGAGATGCCGCTGGAGGTGGCGGATGTGGTTGTGGCCGGGGGTTGGGGAATCCGGGACCGGAAAGGCTGGGTTCTTTTGGAAAATCTGGCCACCTTGTTGTGTGGTGCCGTGGGCGCCACTCGTCCGCCGGTGGATGAGGGTTGGGTGTCGGAGAACCGAATGATCGGACAAAGCGGTAAAACCGTTAAACCACGTCTCTATATAGGTGTTGGTATTTCCGGAATGTCACACCATGTGGTCGGCATGGATGAATCCGATTGCATTGTAGCGGTTAATATAGATCCCAATGCAGCCATATTCGAAATT
>DNGT01000060.1 GCA_003486165.1 Desulfobacteraceae bacterium | reverse complement strand
AGAACATAGATCTTTTCAACAATATTTATAACGATTTGAGACATACTTTTCAAAACATCCACTTATATGCTTGAACAATGTAATAGGGTATGTTTAACCTAATCCGGGCGAACGTATTCACGGGGTAAATTTTCCATGAAAAAAACCAAAAGTTCAACACCATCAAAAGGTATGGCCTGGCCAGAACTCATACAGGGAATCCTTGTTAAACGATACAAGCGCTTCATGGCAGACATAAAATTAGCGGACGGTGAAGTGGTCACCGCCCACTGCCCCAATTCGGGCAGCATGCGGGAATGTTGCGAACCCGGACGTCCGGTGTATTTGTCTTTTCATGATAATCCCAAACGAAAACTGAGATACACATGGGAACTCATTGAAATGCCCACATCTATTGTCGGTATCAACACGTTGATCCCTAACCGGCTGGTCGCAAAATCCATTGAGGAGGGTTTGATATCAGAATTTAACGGATACGACAACGTTTCACGAGAGGTTAAAACCTCCGATAATACCCGNNCTCTGGTAAAAGAAGGGGTTGCATGTTTTCCGGACGCAGTAACATCAAGAGGGCTCAAACACCTGGTTGAACTTTCTTCCCTTGTCTCCAAAGGGTTTCGCTGTGTGATATTTTATGTCATACAACGAATGGACGCAAATTTTTTTCAACCCGCCGATCATATCGATCCTGATTACGGAAGGGAACTGAGGCTGGCTTTAAAACATGGTGTCGAAATTCTGGCCTATGATACGCGGATCGACTTGAAAACCATCAGATTAAATCGGAAAATACCATATCGTCTATAAAATATAAAGAATCCCGGCCCATCTTAGATCCCGCCATGCGGGGGAAGACCAGGTTTTTTATGACCGGCATGCTCCCCGCAAGTCCCGTCCTTATGGGCGGAGAGGCTTCACTAAAATAAAGTCCGCATTAGGTTTTTGAGTGATTGACACGAGAAACGATAAATTCACCGACTTTTTCTGCTGATATCCCAAAAAGTGCTTTCATCTCAACAAGTTCAAGATACTGATCCTCCCATTTCACACTGTTTTCCTGAACAATATTTTTAACCCGTTCATATTTCCCGCCAAGGGCCTTTATTTTAACGGGAAGGGGCACATTTTCTTTGAACGATATATTCAGTAGCAGAATATTTTCAATTATATTCGGCATATCAGGAGAAGTGGAAATAATCGGTATAACGATAATGCTGCGGTCATCTTTTCGGCCGATGCCGATATAGACATTCCCTTCCTTAACAATAATTCTCTTGGTCCCCTTGAGCAAATTGTCAGTTTCGACTCTTGAGGGAATCGGTTTTAACACGCCCTCTTTTCTAATGATTTCAATGGTTGTCTCTTCCGTCGGTTCGCCGAGAACATTCAAACCGTTGATTCTATACAAGATAGCCCCTTGAATATCGGCAACAATCTCCTGCAGATTTTTAAGGACGAGAATATTCCTGTTAATAAGCTGGGGAGTGCTGATGTTGTACTCAACCAATGTATCGAACAGTATGCCTTCCAGTTTTTCGCTGATACGGCTTGTCCCCACAGTCACCGTCTTGGCTTGGTGCCGGATGGCATCCACAGGGCGAGACAGGCTGTTAATCGATTCTCCCAGACACTCGAACAGTTTGTTCAACATGTTCAAGGCCGTACCCTTTTTCCCAAAATCGATTTCAAAATCAGATATCGGTAGCCGGCCCGACAAATATTTAAGCAAAAGCGTTAGATCTGCCGCCATTTCAAGGCCCATGGCCGTTGGAAAACCTCTGGCAGCTTTTCTTTTTCTGAATTCTTTATAAAACACAGCGATTTTCTCCCGAAATGATTTTCCCAAAACGAGTTCATAAACGTCCATTTTCTTTTTTGAATAATCATCCACTGTGTTCTGAACATCTTTATTGAAGGCGTAAAGAAACCGCGAAGCTTCATCAATGGCAACGGCTGCATAATATCCCCAGATATGTCCCACCAGGGTGTTTAAAATGGGCGAGAAGTGTTCGTTGATCCTTGGAACATGGAAGACATCCGCTGCATAAGGTTCAAACCTATTTTCACCCTCATCGGCAATGACCACCGGCACTGCTTTATGGGCCTGAAATATGGCGGTGTCCTTTATGATGTCACCGATAACGGTTCCCCTTGTGCCAGCCGCACAAACAATAATCAGGGGTTCTGAAGAAAGATCGATATGTTTTTTATCTTCAATAAAATCNNGAGGAGATCGTTTTATAGCACAATTCGCTCAGTTTGATCCGGATTTCATCCGCCGCCGCCTTGTTGGGTCCGCTGCCCACTGCAGCCCAATATGTCTTGGTTGTAGCTAGCCTTTTGGCGGAGTCCCCAATCTGGTTTCGCATGGATAGAATCGTTCTCATATGATCGGGCAGCTTGAGAAGCTGTTTTATTTCCGCTGAAATAAAGTCGTTCTGCCTTCGCTTTTTAAGTCCGGCAATTTTAAGTCCTAAAATCGCTCCGGCAACGACCTGTGAATAGAATGCTTTTGTGGAAGCCACCGACATCTCGATATCTCGGCCGCTGCTGGTATACATAACGCCGTCAACCTTGAAGGTAATATCGGAATCCCTTCGGTTAACGATACCCAGCGTGTAAGCACCCCGTTCTTTTACCATTTCAACGGCACGATTGGTATCTGTTGTTGTTCCGGACTGGCTTATGGCAATGACAAGGGCATCTGCCATCGTGTTTTTTTTCTCTATATCACTCAGTTTAAATCCGCTGAGCTCCGATGCTTTCAGTGCACCAATATAAAAGGACGGATCATCCATATAGTAATTCAGAATGTCTGCACATGCCAATGCAGCCACACCGGCAGTCCCTTGGCCGACAAAAAAGATGCGTCGTATCTTTTTATCAAGAAGCGCCTGTTGCAGTGTTTTAGGGAATATGGTTTCATCCAGGCTTATCGTATATCGATTCATATCATCATGTATGATTTTCCACCGGTTCTGAAGGGTTTTTTCCACAGAAATGGGCGCTTCTGAAATCTCTTTTAAAAAATAATGGGGAAAATCCTG
>DNGT01000497.1 GCA_003486165.1 Desulfobacteraceae bacterium | reverse complement strand
GAATTTCTGGCGGTGGCGTCTGTGACCATGTGTATTTTATTTATTTTTGTGGATCTTGGACAGCCCATACGCGTAATGAATGTTCTCTTGCATCCCACACCCAACTCGATCCTTTTTTGGGATATGATTGTACTGAACGGGTATCTTTTTCTGAACATCATCATCGGATGGAAGGTGCTTGAAGCGGAAAGAAACAATGTTGCCCCGGCTGGCTGGCTAAAACCGTTGATATATCTTTCCATCCCATGGGCGGTCAGTATTCATACGGTAACAGCCTATCTTTACTGCGGCCTTCCCGGAAGGGGCTTCTGGTTGACCGCCATATTGGCGCCTCGCTTTCTTTCTTCGGCGTTTGCTGCGGGTCCCGCTTTTTTAATCCTGCTGTGCATGATTGTCAGAAAGCTAACTAAATTTGATCCCGGAAAAGAACAGATCCAGTCGCTTGCCAAGGTCGTGGCATATGCCATCACGGTGAATGTATTCTTCTTTCTCTGTGAGGTATTTGTTGTATTTTACAGCAACATACCCGAACATATGGACCATATAAAATACCTGTTTGTGGGACTGCAAGGACATGGTGTCCTGGTCCCCTGGATGTGGGCATCCATGATACTGATGGTGGTATCGATTATTTTATTGGTGAATCCGGTCACCCGTAAAAACGAGACTGTTCTGGTTGTTGCTTGTATCACCGTTTTTGTCGGCACATGGATTGACAAGGGGCTTGGAATGATTTCGGGCGGATTTGTACCGAATCCGCTTCACCGTGTGAATGAATACGTCCCGACATTACCCGAAATTCTTATTGCCATCGCGATATGGGCCATAGGCTTTCTGGTATTAACTGCCCTGTTTAAGATCGCAGTGACCATAAAGGAAGAGGTTGCCGGATTGGCGTAAATATTACTGACACAGTTTTTAATATAGGGGTCATTTGTAGAGATGACCCCTATTTTTATATGTAATTGGGTCGGGAAGTTTACACGGTTTTTAAAAAAAACATATCCATGGAGCGATCTACAAAATAAAAACATCCCGACCCCTGATTTACTTATGTTCGTGTACATATGCCCCATGGGGATGTGCATGGACATGCTGATGTGCGTGAACCTCCTGATCAAAAAGGATCTTCCCATTTCCCATGGTATAGATATGATCGGTTATGTCAGCCAGAAAATCGATTTCATGAGATATGATAATATATGACAGATCGAGGCGGGTCAGCACGTTTTTGAGCGTTATTTTTGTTTTTTCATCAAGACCGCTGGTGGGTTCATCAAGAAGGAGCACTTCCGGTTCCATGGCTAAAACCGTGGCCAGTGAAACCAGCTTCTTTTCTCCTCCGGAAAGCTTATAGGTGATCCTGTCCTCAAAACCCGAAAGGCCTAAAAAATTTAACGTATTAAGGGAAATTTCCAAAGCTTCATCCCGGGACTTGCCCAGATTCAAAGGGCCGAAGGCGACATCCTCTAAAACCGTGGGTGAAAATAACTGGTCGTCTGCATCCTGGAAAAGAAGGCCTATTTTTTTCCTAACGTCTATAAAGTCTTTTTCCGTTTTACGAGGAGTGTTGTAAATTTCAATTGAGCCGTAGGAAGGCTTTAAAAGGCCCATTATGATTTGAAACAGGGTGGTTTTTCCACTGCCGTTTGGTCCCATCAGACCGATCCGATCCCCTTTGAAAAGTTGGAGATCGAGATCGGCGAGAACCTTGGGGCCGCCTGAATAGTTGAAACTGATATCTTCCAGGGTAAGAATTAAATGATTTGAGCCCACTCCATGACTCCCATAATAACAATCATCACCATCATAAAAACCATGGAAACGATGTCATTTGTTTTAAAAGAGAATTTTTTCAAACTGTAAAGATCTCCCTTGAAGCCCCGGCACAGCATGGCGTTGTGGACCCTGTGAGCCCTGTCAAAACTTCGAACCAGAAGCATCCCCACCATATAGGCATATGTTTTGTAGGTGTGCAGATCGGTTTTGGGGATAAACCCTCGAATTTTTATTGAGTTTTTCAAACGAAGATACTCTCTGTATATGGCATGAATATAGCGGTAAGTAAAGAAAAACAGATGCACAATTTTTTTGGGAATTTTGAGTTGATGCATGGCGTGGCCAATGGAAAAGATGGGCGTTGACGCAACCAGGGCGATTAACATCAGCATCATGGCGTTGGATTTAATGCTGATTCGTGTCGCATAGAACACGCCTTCTCGGGTGACGGCCAGAGGCCCCATAAAAAAAAGCGTTTCTCCTCCAAATGTAAAGGGGAGAAAAAGCCAGAGGAAAAGAATCAGCATATTAACGGGTATCAGTCTTTTGATAAGTTCCCTTGCCGGGACTTTGGCTGTCAGTACAATCAACAAACCAAACGTCAATGACCCCAAAAGAACCTGGAACCGGTCGGCAGCGGCCACAACAATAGAAAACAGAAACACGATGATGAGCTTGCCGCGAGGATCAAGTCCATGGATAAACGAATCATTGTTTGCAAGTTCTTCAAACATCAGCGGTTTCTTTTTCGGTTTGCAAAATAAAGGGCAATACCCACTATCCCCAGGATATAGCCGATTCCGCCCATAATTTCTGTAAAACCGGGCTCATGGTTCATCGCATCGGCCAGCATTTCAGTAATGGGCCGAAGCTTTTTATCCAGGGAAGCATTAATGATTTCCTCGATTTCTCGTCTTCCTAAGGACATCTTTGTAGATTCAGAAACATCAACATTCTTCTGAATACCGGCCGAATCTGAATCGGTTACAAGTGAAGTCTTCATGCCGGTCGGTTGGGCGGCGGTTTTTGATTCAGCCTCGCCAAGTTCTTCGGCCTGTAGTTTCCACACAGCCAAGTGGCCCATGGACGCTTTCAATACGATCTTTAATGCTGTCTTTTTGGGTATTTTAAAAGAAAACATTCCATTTTCGTCGGTTTTGCCCTCAAGAAGCAAGACATCTTTAACATCATAAACGACTATCGGTGCGTTTTTTACCCGTTTGCCTCCACTGAATTTGCTCTGGGTGTGGATGGTGTCCCCATCCACCCAGGCAAAAACAGTGACATTGTGGGCAGATACCGAAACGGGTATAAGCAATAGCCACAGCATTGCGAAAATAAGACAAAAAATGTTATGTTTTAGCTCTAAAGTGACGGCATGATGTGGATTTTTACGAAACATGGTCTCCCTCCAGAATTTCAGGTCGTACTTTTTTTAAAAACAGGATGCAGGTGGTCGTCAAAATCCCCTCGATAAACATCACGGGTAGATGGGCTGCAACCACCAGTTTTGCAGCAGGTAAAAACGCTTCGCCGGTTAAATACAAAGATAATCCTACCATAATACCGGATAACAGGACTGAAAAAAAACCGGTGGCAAATGCGCAGACAGTGACCGCATGTTTGCCCATGCCGGTCTTCAAGCTGTTTTTAAACATGTGATGACAAATTACGGCGGGAAGCGCCATATTCAGGGTATTTACACCAAGGGTTGTCATCCCTCCAAATTGAAAAAGGAGTGCCTGGAGTGATAGACCGATAAGAATGGCAGGGAAGGCTTTCCACCCAAGGATCAACCCCACCAGGCCATTTAAGATAAGATGCGCTGAAACCGGGCCTGCGGGCACATGAATTAATGAGGCCACAAAAAAAGCTGCCGACAGAATTCCTACGGTGGGGATGTCCTTTTGTTCCAGGTTTTTCATGCCCACAGCAACACCTGCCGCCGCAAAAGCCGCTCCCCCTATGAGAACGGCCGGTGATAATACGCCTTCAGATATATGCATGGTTTTAGAATAGTAAATAGTAAGTTAGTGAATAGTAAATAGTGAATAGTGGGTCGTAGCGAAACTCTCGTCACTATTCACTGTTCGATCGTTTATTTCATATCATGAAACTCTACCCAGATGATGGCACCCAACTCTACGTCTTTGTCTTCACCGGCATGTTTTAATTTAAAATCTCCATGGCTTAAAGCGGCGAAACCCCACCATCCGGATTTGGGTGCGGCGTAGGAAAATACGCCGTTTTTGTCTGCTTTGACGGTCTGGGCGACCATGTAATCCGTGGGGGCTGTGTACTTTTTGTTTTTATTATAAAATTCCACTTCAACTTCGGCATATGGGACCGGTTTCCCGTTGAGCTTGACAATGCCCTGGAAGAGATTTCCGGCATAGAGGCCATAAGGCTTTGTTAAGGGGACAATCTCGGTTATTAATCCCACTTCTTTGTCCCAGCCTTCATCGTCACCAAAGGACGTAACCACCGTCTTGGTGTAATGTATGATAAAACAATCTTCCGCAGGTTCCCAGTAAGGTGTTGGCTCCATGTAAAACATAAACACGCCGGGTCTTTTGACGTTATAATCCAGTTTCCAAGCGGTATGCCCCATGATTTGTATTTTTTTCAGATTACTCAGAAGATTCTGTTTTTCCCCGTTGGCCATAACACCAAAAACATGGGGTTTTACCAGTTCCATTCCGATACCTTCAAAAGGATGTGAAAAGGAAACCATCAGGGTAACGGTTCGATTGTCTTCCTGCATGATCATGGAATCCGATGGAATTACCATGCCAAAATGTGCAAAAGTCTGCCCTGGAATTATTAAATTCATGATGATGATGGATAGAAATAGGGTCCCTTTTTTCATTAAAAACCTCCTTTGCCCAAAAAAAAACCACAAAGTTATAATATCTTCCTGATATCCATACCTTCGTGGCTTAGATTATTTTTAATGAGACAAATTATTAGAGCAGCCTTCTGACTACAATATTAAGGTTTATTTATATTATCACATGGGTGATGTCAATACAAATTAAGATTCATAAATTTCTCGTTTGTTTTCCCTGTGGTCCACCATGTAGAGAAGGGTTCCTTTTTCTCTAATTTTGTCTAAAAGAGACGGGAGTCTCTGCCTGTCAATTTGATAAATCCTGAAGTAGAAATTTAGATAGCCGTCGGGAGCGCTCTCTGATGAACTCAGGATGCTGGCNNGAATGGCAAACTGAATGCCTTTTTTCCCCAATCCACTCAAGGACAAGAGGACCCTGAAAATATCACTCCGCGTAATTATACCGACCAGTCGATTGTTTTCATCGAGAACCGGAAGACCTGAAATCTTTTTTTCCAGAAGGAGGGCGGCAGCTTCTTCCACCGTGTCATCCGGTCTTGCAGTATAAACCGGTTTTTTCATTAAATCCCTGACTTTTATTTTGGATATCAAAAATAACAGCTCGTGCATATCTAGGGTCGTTGCATCGGAAGGGGAAGCTTTTTTCAGATCTCTGTCGGTGATGATGCCTACAAGATTTTCACCATCCATGACCGGCAGCATTTTGATATTTTGTTCCTGTAAAATATAAATGGCGTTCTGCATGGAATCATCAGCATCAACGGTTACAATTTCTTTGCTCATCCAATTTTTAACCAGCATCTTTTACCCTCCTTGTCGGACTTTTTGATATTAAAAAAATATAACATAAACCAACAACTATTGTCCATTTACAAACTCTTTATAATACGAAGAACTTCTGATGTTATCCAGATCACTGTCGGTTTTGATATGCTTCCAGTCGTTAAAACCCTTCTCGACGGCTTTTTTGAGCCATGCAACGGATTCTTCGGGTTTATTCTGTTTGGCGTAAATGCATGCTACATTATAATAAACCGATGGATTATCCGGCAACAGGGTGATCACCTCCTCATACAGAGACAAGGCTTTTATATATTCGTTCCTTTTTATATGCACTTTGGCCAGATGATACAAAGCCTCGGGGAAATCCGGTTGAAAAGAAATTGCTTTTTGATATTGGGCAATAGCTTTGTCCAATTCTCCTTTGATGCTATACATATTCCCAAGTTGAAGATACAAAATAGGTTCTTCCGGTTTATGTGTCAGATCTTCTTGGATTTTTTCGATATTCACATTAATTTCATTTAAGAATGCCAATGCCTTATTAAGGTTGAATTGTGCTTCATCATTGTCAGGACCTATCAGCAGTGCTTTGCGAAAATGGGCAATCGCTTCATCAAGCCTTTCCTTGTTGTAGAGAATAATTCCCAAATTGACATGTGCTTCCGATAAGTTGGGATTTATCTGTAATGCTTTGTTAAAATAAACCATTGCTTCATCGCTCTTATCTTGGAGCATGAGAGCGCCGCCTAAATTGACATAGGTGGCAGCGATATGAGGGTTAATTTGTAAAGCTTTTTTGAGAAGGTCAATGGCCTCATCAATGTTTCCCATTTGTATCAGCGCAACTGAAAGGCTGCTGTAAGCCTCTGCGTAGTAAGGATTTATTTGCAGAGCCTCTCTAAAATGGCCGATGGCCTCATCCGTAACACCGTGTTGAAGTATCAGTGCATTTCCCAAATTGTTGTGTGTTGGCGAATAATTTGGACTGATTCGTAAGGCTTCTTCATAGTGGCTGATGGCTTCTGAGATCTTTCCCTGAGCCTTGAGCACGACACCTAAATTGTTGTGGGCTTCAGTGTAATAAGGATTGATCCTCAACGCTTCTAAATAGTGGGTTACAGCCTCTGCTAAATGGCCTTGATCAGCCAGGACTTCTCCCAGATTGTTGTGAGGCCGGGCCTTTTGTGGAGATTTTCTAACACAGTCTCTATGGAAGGTAATGGAATCACTCCATACAAGGTTTCTTTGATATGTCCAAAAGGAGAACACCGTAACGATGATACATGCCAGGGCAACTCCAATCCACTTCATGTTTATGTATCGATAACATACCACAACAGCCAACAGGCAAATGAACATAGAGGGCAGATAGGTCCGGTGTTCGAAGATAATCTCCAGACCAATGACGGAAGATTCGATTACCAGATTGCCCAGAAACCACAGAATACAAAAAGATAAAAGCCGATTTCTTTTTGCCAGCCAAATGGCCATTATTATCAATCCTAAAATAGTAATAAAAGAAAGAAGGGTGGTTATCGGGTCTATGAAAGAATGAGAAATCGAAAAATCGTGGAGGAGATTGAGCCTTGTCGGATGTGGAAATATGATAAGGCTGATATAAAAAATGACGACCCTAAATTCAGTCAACACTCTCTGCCATAGAGTAAAATCTCTATGATTGTAAGTGGACAGTATTATTTTTATCGGATGACTGCCCAGAAGGAAAAATGCAAAAAGAATGATTAATAATAATATGCAAAGGAAATAAATTGAATTGCGTTTTAGCCATTTCAGGCTGGCCTTTTGAAAAAAAAACCATTCATAAAGAAAAATAAAAAATGGCAGTGTTGCCGCTATTTCCTTACTAGCCAAAGACAGTATGCCTGAAAGAATACAGCCCAAAAATAATCCCCATTTTTTCTTTTCCGTATTTGCAAGTCTGGCTTTTACATAAAGAAGTAAAGACAGGATATAGAACATGGCAGCCATGGAGTTCATCCTTTGGACGATATAGCTTACCGTTTGGGTTTGAAGGGGATGAACAAGCCAGATGAAGGTCGCAAAAAATGGTATAAAAAGAAGTTCTGCGGATGCCGGGATAAAAGAACGCGGTGGTGTTGAAATGCTCGAGGTTTTGGAATTGTGAATTAATAAATTCTGCTTATTGGGCGGCGCGGTGTTCTTTTCAAGCTCGATCTTTATATTCTGGAAGTTTGATAATACGAGTGTAACTTTAATAAAATAAAATAAAATTATTCCTGTTATAATATGCATCAAGATATTTACGAAATGATAACCTGCCACATTATATCCATTAAAATAGTAGTTCAATGCAAAGCTTATGTTGGCTACTGGGCGATTGTGAGAAATGCTTTTGAATCCAGCGCTGATTATTCCATCTAATGTGAGTTTTGATAAGCGAATATAAGGATTATCCTGAATATTAGGTATATCATCAAAAATAAAAGGGCCTTTGATGCTGTTCTTATAGATAAAACAAATACAAACCACCAATACTAATAACAATATGAATTCGGCTGTAATAAAAGAAAAGAAAGATCTGGCTTGATGGTTAGAATTGACGTCGCTATCAATAGATGTTTTAAGGATTTTTTTTCGAACCATTGTAATCAATTTTTATATTAAGCGGCAAGCTGATGATAGTTTTCTGAAGTTTTAATTCGAGTTGGCTATTATCTTTCATTTTTTACATAATTTGAAGGCGTTCAAATTTTCAAGAACATCTGAAAGCGTAAATCAGTAAAGCAACTTGACTTAAGAATTAAAAGTCTTTATGAATTGGAACCTTTTTGAAGAAATATCACTAAAACATAAAAGCATAAAAAATGAAACAGAAAATCAAAAATCTTATAATTGATGCCATTACCTGTGCATATGAAAAAGGGGATTTCTCTGAAAAATCGGTTCCTGAGATCGAAGTTGAAGTGCCCAAGATAACATCTCACGGTGACTTTTCCACAAACATTGCCATGGTTACTGCATCTGTTCAAAAGATGCCGCCACGAAAAATTGCAGAAACGATTCTAAAATATATCAAAGATCCGGACCGAATTCTGGCGAAAACACAGATCGCCGGTCCTGGATTCATTAATTTTTTTATCAATACATTGTCATGGCATTCTGTTCTGCGCAAAATTCATCAAGAGGATGTTGTTTATGGTGCTTCGAACATTGGAAACGGCAAAAAAATACAAGTGGAATTCGTGAGTTCCAATCCCACAGGCCCGCTGCATGTCGGTCATGGACGGGGTGCTGCTGTGGGGGACAGTGTAGCGAACATTTTGCGGTTTTGCGGTTATGATGTTCAAAAAGAGTACTACATCAACGATTCGGGGCGTCAGATAGATACTCTGGGTAAGTCTGTTTATCTGCGCTATAGGGAGTTGATGGAGGAAAATATTCAGTTCCCGGATGAGTGTTATCAGGGCGATTATATACGCGATTATGCTAAAGAGATAATAGCCTTGAAAGGAAAGGCGCTGTTGGATCAGGATGAGGAGCAGTCGATTTTCTTTTGTGCCCGTTTTGCAGCAGAGCGAATTATTAAAGATATCCGAAAGGATCTCATGGATTTCGGCATTGAGTTTGATAACTGGTTCAGCGAACAAAGCCTTTATGATACAGGTAAGGTGAACGCTGTTATCGAAGATTTTAAAGAAAAAAACATTATTTACGAAAAAGATGGGGCGTTATGGTTTAAAACCACGAATTTTGGAGATGAAAAAGATCGCGTAGTGGTTCGTAAAAACGGACAGACCACATATTTTGCATCCGACATTGCATATCACATGGATAAATTTGAGCGTGGGTTTCATCGGGTCATCGATGTCTGGGGGGCAGACCATCACGGATATATCCCCCGAGTCACCGGCGCCATTGAAGCATCGGGCCAGAGTAGAGATCGGTTTAATGTTATCCTGGTGCAGCTTGTCAACCTTCTTCGAGAACAAGTGCCGGTGGCCATGTCGACCCGAGCCGGTGAATTTGTAACTTTAAACGAAGTTGTCCAGGAAGTCGGAAGAGATGCTGCAAGATTTATATTTCTAACGCGTCATCATGAAAGCCCTCTTGACTTTGATTTGGAACTGGCAAAGAAAAAGACGAATGACAATCCGGTTTTTTATGTTCAATACGTTCATGCCAGAATATCGAGCATTTCGCGAAAAAGCCGGGAAAGAGGTTTGTACGAATTGGAATGGAATGAAACAGCTGTATTGATGCTGCAGGAACCCGAGGAAATCAACCTCATTAAAGCCATGATCCGTTATCCCGAAGTTGTCGAAGACAGCGCAAAATATATGGAACCGCACAGAATAACATTTTATCTGATGGATCTTGCGTCTTCTTTTCACGCTTACTACAACAAGCACAGGGTTCTATCCGATGATCCGCTCCTGTCAAAGGGGCGGCTCTATCTGGTGCTGGCGGTCCAGAAAGTTATCCGAAACGGACTGTCGCTGCTGGGTGTGTCTGCGCCGGATAGAATGTGATCGTTATTTATTCGTTGAAAATCCGGTGTTCCAGGGTTGCCGAAAATAGCGCAATGCGGGAGCCGGAAATAGGAAAGAGAAAAGTTGGTCATTGGGATTTGATATTTGGAATTTCAATAAATGGACGAAAAAGAAAAAGCACCATCTCCCAAAAAGGAGTCTTCTAAAAAACAGACGCGTAAAGGACGAATTCTGTGGATAGGGTTGACGCTGTTTGTCTGTGCATGGATGTTTGTCCTTGGCATTCTTGTGGGAAGAGAGATGGTTCCTGTTAAGTTTGATATCGAAAAGCTTCAGAATGAATTGGCTGCTTTGAAGGAAGCTGTTATCAAAAAGGAACTGGATCAGTATAAAATAGATTCAAATACCGATGACAGCAAAACAAAAATGGGATTTTATGAAACACTTAAGAAGACCGGTGATGAAGCCAGTCTGAAAAATGACACCATCAAACGTCAGGAAAANNCGGCCCGGATCCAAAAGAAAAAACTTTAGATTCGAAAAAGGCAACTCAAAACAATAACACATTTACAATTCAGATTGCTTCATTAAAAGATTCCGGGGTTGCCGACAAATTGGTTGACCGGTTAATAAAAGGGGGGTACCCGGCATATCGAAGTATCGGAAAAGTCCCCGGGAAAGGCATCTGGTACAGGGTTCGGGTTGGGTATTTTAACAGCCGGTCCGAAGCCGGCTCTACGCTCAACCAGCTAAAAAAAGAAAAGATAGAGGCTATTATCGTTCAACGTTAGCCCGGATATTTCATGAAAAATTTTGATAAGTCTTTTTTAAAAAATGATAAATTCTTCAATTGCAATCTTACTATAAGTTGTAAAATGACAATTTATTCCGAATACTTTGTCGTTCTATTTGTCAAAAATTTTCACCCTACGGGCGTGTCCGAGACGTCCATTTGCTGCGTTATCAAGGACTTGCAGTAGTATACTACGGCTGCGCCCTTGAATGCCTTGCAAGTGAACGTCTCGCAAACGTGAAATATCCGTTTGAGTTATTTAATTTTTCGTAACTAATAGACACTTCAAATTTTAGCTCACTTCAAATATTTTCCCGGCTTGTCCTGGTTAAGGAGATATTATGAAAATAAGCAGAAAAGAAGTCATCCATGTGGCAGACCTTGCCCGTCTTGATGTGAACAAAGAACTTATCGACAAATTTGCCGTCCAGCTTGGAACAATACTGGAATATGTGGATACCTTGAAAAATGTTGATACAAAAGGCGTTCGCCCAACCTCTCATGCCATTTCCATGACCAATGCCTTCCGGGAGGATGAAGAAAAGCAGATTTCTAACAGGGATTCAGCCCTGGCCAATGCCCCGGATAAAGCAGATGGAAATTTCATCGTCCCCAAGGTGGTTGGATAAACGGTTTTGGATTTAGGAAGGCGGATTTTAGATGTTTAAAAAAA
>DNGT01000488.1:3238-3650 GCA_003486165.1 Desulfobacteraceae bacterium | reverse complement strand
GTGCGGCCTTGATCAGAACAAAAAATGCTCATTTCTGAATTGGACTCCCTTTTGTGTTCATTTTGAATTTATGGATGGACACGAATCAAAGTCCGAAATTATAATGTTAAAAGGAAGGAAAAATATGAGTTCATCAGATCGTATGGCTGATATACCACCTGTAAGACTTGGGTTAGACAGCAAATTCGAATTTAAATGTCATAAGGGCGTAAAATGTTTCACCAAATGCTGTAGGGGGATTAATATCATATTAACACCCTATGATATCATCAGACTCAAAAGACGCTTGCAGCTGTCTTCAGAAGAATTTCTTGCCGTGTACACCACTCTCCAAATTTGGGAAAAAACGGATTTGCCGGTTGTGACCTTAAAGTTGATGGATGACGATTTACAATCATGTCCTTTTGTCAAG
>DNGT01000488.1:0-3233 GCA_003486165.1 Desulfobacteraceae bacterium | reverse complement strand
TTTTTGGATCGATACGACATAGACCCTGAAACCATAGAAAAAATAAAGGAAGACGAAATAGCACTCTTGAAATTTGGATTAAAATGGTTAAAAGATGTTTTGTTTAAAGAAGGAAGTTTTAAATTGAAAGAAGATGCGAACTCTTAGAAAAGAATTTTGATGTCGGCTACCTCATGTTGAGCAGAGCGATAACCGACATCAAATCATGTTTTATCCCCCTGAATTTTGAACGAGTTGGAGGCTTTCATTTGCAAGATTCAGGTATCAATAGGTTTCGTAATAAAGTCCTTCCAATATAGATGAATCGTTTAAGCGCCCCTCAATGTCAACATTGAAGAATTCGGCCACAGGTTCCAGTATTTCAGGATTATCCGCCTGAACTTTTCGTGCCGCTTTAAGCACTGTTTCCAGGCCGTTTCGTGTCATTTTTCCAAGAGGTTGTCTGCATCTACCGGCGGGCATTCCCAGAATCGACATCAGTGTTTTAAAAGCCAGCGGGTTCCTGGCGCGGCATACCACTTCACCAAAAGGTGTCGTTTCCATTGTTTTAACCGTTACCAGATCAAAAAGGGGTTCAAGGGCGCTGAGCAGTTTTTTGGCCTCGGCCCGGTTACCCTCCTGAAGCAGGTGAACCATCTGTGTCACCGCTTTGGGTGCAACATTCGACGCCACAGAAATGACTCCGGAAGCCTTTATCTCGGGGTTCAACATCATTTCCAATGTCATTCCGTCATCACCGGACAAAATGGTAAAATCCGGTCCGCAGCATCTTCTTGTATTCTTCATGTTTTCAAGATTACCGGTGGCTTCTTTGACCGTGTTAACATTACCAAAGGTTTCATTTAAAAGTGCCAGATCTTCAGGCAACAATTGAGCACCGGTTCTGCCCGGAATGACATAAGGAATAATTTCTATGTTCGGAGCAGCTTTGGCTACCGGAGTGACATATTCTTTACGTATTTCAAGAGAGCTGGGTCCATTGTAGTATGGGTCCACCAGCAGAACCGCATCTGCACCCACTGAAACCGCATGTTTTGTTCCTTCCAGAGATTCCTTTGTGTTATTGCTTCCGGCACCGGCAATGCAAATACACCTGCCTTTTGTTTTTTCGGCAACGATTTCAATAACACGGTTATGTTCATCCCAGCTTAAAACAGGACTCTCTCCGGTGGTCCCCACGGCCAATATTCCGGTAATCCCATTTTTGATCTGGAAGTCTGATAATTTGCCCAGACCTTCATAGTCGACAGCATTGTCTTTAAATGGTGTAACGATTGCCGTGAAACATCCTGCGATCATAACATCCCCCTTTTCACACATATGGTTGTTGTCTTTGGAAAACGATCAGGATAGTGTATAAAAATGATTGAACCTCAAACCTAAAAAAAGGTATACGCTGTGTCAAGAAAAAAGATCGGTCTTCAAATAATATCTAAGTTTTGTTTTTCCTTGACAATCGGTTAATGACATAATAACCCCAAGGCAGCTTAAATAGTGCCTATCCATAAATGGCTATGTTGTCCGATATCTGTGCCTGCCCCGTAGGCAGGAACTATCGTACTGGGGTGAAATTCGGAACCTATTTCTCTGGGGTTATGCTCAAAAATTAACCCGCCACCGAACTTTGGCGGGTTAATCCTCGGAATATCAATTATATGCCTGCTTGGTCCGGTAGATTTTCCATTGAGGTGGTTTATTTTCTCGCATGTCTCGATCTTGAAAAAAACATCTCATTTCTGGATAGACGCTAAATAAGAAATAAAAAATAAAAATAAGGATTAACCAATGACAAAAGCAAAAAACGTACAAGAATATATTGCTCACCAAAGGGCGGCCATTGCCGCAAACCCTGAATGCGGCACATCCCATTATAACCTTGCAATTGGCTTGCTGGGGCTTAAAAAATACGAGGAAGCTGAAAAGGAACTTTTTGCGGCTATCGAGTGCAGCCCGAATCTTGCAGAGGCGTATGTACAACTGGGAGGAATCTGTTTGCAGCGCGGGGACATAGAAGGTTGCCTTAAATACAATAAACTGGCGGTAAAGTCAAGGGCAGGATTTGCCGAAGGTTACGGAAATATAGGATTTGCGGAACTTCAATTGGGAAATATTGAGGAAGCGATCCCCGCCTTAGAAAAGGCCATTCGATGGAATCCAAAATTTTTGCAAGCCTATACCACATTGGCCAACGCGTATCTGATGAAAGGGCTGATTGATGAAAGCATCGAGACCAGCCTCAAGGTCATCGATCTTCAACCTGATTTTGCCGTGGCATACAACAACCTGGCCATCGCTTACCTCGAAAAAGGGGAATATGCACTTGCTGTTAAACATGTGGATAAGGCAGTAGAGCTCGGTTATGAGGTTGCGCCTGAAATTTTAGATGAAATCAAAAAATACAGATAAGTAATACCTAAGTTGAGCGATTTTCAAGTTTGCCGCAGATACAAGGAAGATGTTATTTCGATAGTGTCTTATATGCGGAGCGGCATCTGACGAAGTAGATGCGGTGAAATTGGAAATCCCCTATGGTTTCAAATTTTTAAAATTAAAAATGTCAGAATACATTTAAATATCGTTAAATTAACCATTCTAAAAATTTGAAACACTCAGCTTGGGTAATATCATCAGAAAAAACTCCTGCATGCCGAAATTCAAGTTTTTTTTATCCAGCAAAAACCATCCTGTCCAAGAGGGTGATTTTATATGGTCGACTCCCATTCCCCTCAGCCGACATCAATCCGATAGAACATTTGAGCCGGATAGTGATGTTTTCATAAGTCGCGGCGACTATTTTACAGCCGTGAGAGATTTTCTGGAAGGAGATCAATATGCGATCATTACACAATCCGCCTCCCAATATCTTCATCGAAATTTAACACCGCACGATTTGGAAGAGATCCGAATTTTTCTCGACAAACACGGAGAGTTTTATCATCCATCCAAAATTGAAACCGTTTTGCAGGACGTCGAGGTTCCCTTTGTCCTGAACGTTGCCGTTACAGACATCGGAAAACAATGTGCCCAAAGAGAATACCGGCTTTTAAAAAATCTCAACACACAGTACACAGATTCGTTTATTCCCAAAGTATACGCTTTAGGCAACGTTTTTACAAATAAAAACCAAGTTGAAGCCAGGATGTTTTTGGGTGAATGGTTCGAGGGGTTTAGCGAATTCCACATATCCCTTGATCCGTCAGATGGGAAGCACAAAATCATTGTATGGGATCATG
>DNGT01000491.1 GCA_003486165.1 Desulfobacteraceae bacterium | reverse complement strand
AAAAAAATTAATCGAAGGTATGTATTTGATATTCCAAAGATTAATTTTTGAGCATAACCCCAGAGAAATAGGCTCCGCATTTCACAAGGCAGGTGCAGCCATTGGGCAAAACAACCACTTACCGACAGACATCAATTAAAAATAGTGGAAAACACACCATGATCGTATAAAATATTCAACCCGATAGAGATCAGAACAACACCGCCGATGGTTTCTGCATAAAGACTCAACCGCTTGGCCGCAACGATCCGCTCGCCAATCCGCATTCCAATGAGGGTAAATGTTCCCGCAACGATACCAATAATCAAGGCCGGCATCCAAATCGATATCTTCAGCAAAGATAGACCGAAGCCCACAGCAAGGGCGTCAATACTGGTTGCCACTGAAAGCATCACCAATGTCATTCCTTTTGTATAATCCTTTAAGGGTTTTTCGGCCTTACCATCCTGAAAGGCCTCTTTAATCATGTGGACACCTACAAATGCCAATAAGCCGAAAGCGACCCAATGATCGTAATGTTCGATATAGCTCCGTATGGATAAACCCGCACTCCAGCCGATAATTGGCATGAGGGCCTGAAAAAGTCCGAAATGCCAGGACAAACGGAACATTTGTCGCGAATTGACATTTTTCAAGTTTACGCCGGTCGCTATTGAAACCGCAAAAGCATCCATGGCAAGAGCCACCGCAATGGCAAGAATTTTTATAAATTCCACAATTATTCTTAAATGTTATATAAAGTTAGATAAATCCTTCTTAAAACAAAGCCCCACCCTTGATCTGTCATTGAGGCCAAATGGCCCCTTTACGCTCCTCAACGAAGTAGCAAAAACGGCTCCATTCGAACTCCCGAAATGAAACCGGACAACGGAGTTTAACTTTATGTTCACTGATCCCGATCACTTCCCAGTCACCCCTGCGGGGACCTTCTTCAATATTTAGTTTTTCACCCACTCTGAAAGGATACGGTTTGAATACCACAACATCATGTTTTCCCATAACAATCTCCATAAACTTTTGTTGCCGTTTTTGTATTAATTGGGTTCTTTATAAAAAAAATCAATTTCAAGCAAACTTAAGGTTTGATTAAATTTTTAACATTTATTCCATTTTTTGAAACGTGTTCATAAATCTTCGATCAATGTAATCTTTAATCTTAAAGGCGAGTCTTCCATCAAAGGTCAACCACTTTTTACGCAAAACCCCCGTGCCATCCCCCATATTGAATATTAGCAGATAATCTCCTCCGGGATCAAAGGGTTGAAGCGCCCTTCCATCAAGGAAAGCCATAAGGTTTTGATATAGCACCTGGTTTTCCCGTACAGCATAGACACCGACTTTATCGAGGGGCTGGTTTTTAAAATAAATGCAGTCACCCCCTCCAAAAATTTCAGGATATTCAGTGCATTGAAGGTATTGATTGACCAACAATCCGCCGTCCGGTCCAATGGGCAAATCCGATTCCTTGAACATCGGTGACGGTTTAACACCGACAGCCAGAAAGATAACATCCGAATGGTAACTTTCACCTGATTTGAGGATAATCTCATTGGTTTTGATTTTCTCAACATATCCGGACTCCAGGATTTCGATGCCTCGTCTTTTGAGCGATCTGGAAATCTTTTTTCTAACATCATCAGGGAATCGTGACATAAAATCTTTCCCTGCAAAAATTAGGATTCCAGATTTGTTCCTGCCATAATCCTGCGCCAGCCGCCAGGCGTTGCCGGCGATTTCAGCAGCAGACGGTCCGCCGCCGACAATACCAATGGTTATTTTCTTACGAGAAGCCAGCTCTAAAATACGCGCCTGAGCATCAATCAGTTTTTCAATCGGCTTTACGGTAAAAACATCCTTGGCAATGCCCATCATACTGTTTTCTGGAACATAACTTCCGACATTAAATGAAAGGATATCATAACGAACCGTTTCACCGGATTCAAGAATCAATTGTTTCCCTTTTGGGTCCACACGGACGGCCCTTCCTAAAATGAAAGTCCCTCCCTGTTTTTCCACCACATGTCGTGTAAAAAAACGGATGTCATCCGGAGTATAGATTCTACCGAGCATCCCAGGTCCCATACCAGAGTAATAATGGTATGGTGAAGGGCCTATTACACTGACCTTGTACCCTTTTTCAATGAATACTCGAAGATTTGCAAGTGTGACCATGTGCGCATGGCCACCACCGACCAGTAGAAGATGTTTTGCCATAAAATTCCCTATTCATACCGGAGATTCTGCGCTTCATCCGCAGAACATTTCTCGGCATAAAGCTTGCTTTATGTTTATAAAATGTATAAATCGAAAATCAAACATTATTTATAAGGACGAGTCAAATGGCACTAAATTTTGAAACGATCAATTTGGATAACCAAAACCAATATTTGGATAAATTTTACCGATGCCTCCAGAAGCCATCTGACTATAGCTTTGTTAATTTGTGGGGATGGTCGGATGACTATGGTCTTTCTTGGGCATGGTCGGATGATGTGGTCTGGATTAAGCAGACAATTCCAAATGAAGCATTTTGGGCGCCCATAGGATCATGGCTGGACATTGACTGGGGCCGATGTTTTGACAAATATTTCGATGAACCGGTCACCTTTCTCCGTATCCCTGAAGAATTGATTCGGGTTTGGGAGAAAAACATCCAAAACCGTATTCGGAGAGAGGATGAAAGAGCCCACTGGGATTACATTTACGATGTCAAAGAACTCATCGAACTAAAAGGCAATCGCTTTCATAAAAAAAAGAACCTGGTGAACCAATTCAAAAAAAAATATGATTATCAATATGTTCCTTTTGATTCAAAGATGATCGATTTGGCCCTGGCCATGCAAGAAGATTGGTGCACTTGGAGGGATTGCGAGTCGTCCGAAGCTCTCTCAGCTGAAAACCGGGCAATTTCAAGAATTCTCGACAACTGGCAAACGATTTATGGCTTAACCGGCGGTGCGCTTTTGGTCGGTCAAGAAATGGTTGCCTACACCATTGCCGAACAATTGTCGCAAGATACGATCGTGATCCACTTCGAAAAAGGAAATCCGGACTATAAAGGCGCATATCAGGCAATTAACCAGATGTTTCTTGAACATAACGGTGAACAATTTGATTTCGTAAATCGTGAGCAGGATCTCGGTGATGAAGGCCTTCGCAAAGCGAAATTATCGTATCATCCAATCGATTTTCTTAAAAAATATCGGGTAACGTTGAAATAGGCAATTCTCATAAATTGTCTCTTAAATCATATCTTTGTGATAGATTTTCTGGACCTTTAAATAAAAACATTAAAAGGAGCAGCCATGCGGCCTGTATGCTTGAT
>DNGT01000277.1 GCA_003486165.1 Desulfobacteraceae bacterium | reverse complement strand
ATCCAGAAATAAGGATTTCTGCTCAAGATCGAGGCATGCGAAAAAAATAACCACAGGCATATGTTTAATATTCCGAGGACTATTTTTTGAGCATAACGCAGAGATTGAGCAAAAAGACTATTTATGGATGGGCACTTGTTATAGAATATACCGGCTTAGATCCTCATCGTCCTTGATGTGCTTCAGCCTGTTTTCCACATATGTTTTGTCAATGACCACGTGTTTCTCTTCCATATCAGGCGCATCGAAAAGAATGTCTTCCAGAAGACACTCCATAATTGTATAAAGCCTTCTGGCCCCAATATTTTCGGTCATGTCATTGACCTCTTCAGCGATTCTCGCGATTTCTTCAACAGCTTCATTTTTAAAAACAACGTCAACGCCCTCGGTCTTTAATAGCGCCAGATATTGAAGAAGAAGTGCGTTTTTCGGTTCGGTCAATATCCTCACGAACTCTTTTCTGCCGAGTGCATCCAACTCCACCCGGATGGGAAACCGGCCCTGAAGCTCAGGAATCATATCCGATGGCTTCACCGCATGAAAAGCTCCTGCCGCGATAAAAAGAATGTTGTCGGTCTTCACCGGGCCATGCTTCGTCATTACGGTGCTCCCTTCAACAATGGGAAGAAGATCTCTCTGAACTCCTTCCCGGGATACATCGGGGCCTTGTGTGCCGTTCCTTCCGACAATTTTATCAATCTCATCCAAAAAGATGATTCCCGATTGTTCGACTTTGCTAATGGCTTCTTTTATTACCCTATCCATATCCACCAGGTTTTGAGCTTCTTCGGCAGAAAGTATTTCCATGGCTTCAGGCACTTTTACTTTTCGTCGTTTCGTACTTTTGGGTAGAAAATTTCCTAGCATATCTTTAAAATTAATTCCCATTTCTTCCATGCCCACGTTGGAAAATATTTCAACAACGGGCATTGTTCGGTCTGAAACGTCAAGATCAACATATCGAGCGTCCATTTTCCCTTCACGGAGCATTTTTCGAAGTTTCTCTCTTGTGGGAGAAGATGTTTCTTTATTGTCTGAGACAAGTTCAAACTGCGGCTCGCCTTCATCTTGTGGTTGAAGAATCGACTTCGATCCGCTTTTGGGAAGTAGCAGATCGAGCATCCTCTCCTCAGCAATCTGTTCTCCTTTCTCCTTAACGGCCTCCTGTTCTCTTGTTCTAAGCATGTTTACAGTAAGTTCCAGAAGGTCTCTTACCATAGATTCCACGTCCCGGCCAACATATCCCACTTCTGTATACTTGGATGCCTCAACCTTATTAAACGGTGAATCGGTNNACAATCTCATCACGGAGATCCTCCGGAACCTGCTGTCTGCGCCAACGGTTCCGCAAAGCAATGGCTACTGAACGTTTGGCATTATGCTGGCCAATTATATATTTATCAAGTTCTTGGACAATTTCATTAGGTTTAAGATTACTCATTTTATCAATTCTTTATTATCGGTTTAAAATTTAGCTTCTTCTCCAAATTAGTTGGGGAAAAAGATTCGAGGATCAAGGTATTATCTTTATTTATTTTTTTAAGCTTTTTCANNAACAAACATGTTTTTTTCATCCACGGCAATCATAATTGCTTCGAGACGTCTTAAGAATTTGTCGGTTCTCCAATCCCGGGCCAATTCTACGGCACTGCGCATCAGGTTTCCGTTGTAACGCTCAAGTTTTTTTTCCAAAAGTTCTGAAAGGTTCAAGGCATCGGCTGTGGCCCCGGCAAATCCCACAATGATTTTGTCGTTGTAAATCCTCCGAACCTTTTTGGCCTTATGCTTGATAACGATATTGTTCAATGTAACCTGGCCGTCACCGGCCACAGCGACTTTCCCCTTATGTCTGACAGCTAGAATTGTCGTACCATGTAATTTCATCGTTTTATTTTCGTTTCCTCGGGTTTCGCATCCTTCATTTTTTACAGCCTCGTCAATATTTGAAACACTCAGTTTAGACCGATGTTAGAAATAAAACACAAATCCTAAAATATTAGGTCACGTCGCGATGTCAAAGTTCATATCGCCTTTTTTGAAAACATATGGCGATGGGCCGCTTTCATCGTCTCGGGTGCGCCTTATCATAGGTTTCCATCAACCTGTCAATGCTCACGTGGGTATATTTCTGTGTCGTGGATAGACTTTTATGTCCCAAAAGTTCCTGAACCACCCTCAAATCCGCCCCGGCATCCAGCATATGCGTTGCAAATGTATGACGCAGCGCATGGGGAGAAACAGGTATCAAGAGACCACATTCCCTTGCCGTTTTATCAAGAATGCGAGCNNTCCGAAACACGGATCCCGCTCGAGTAAAGTGTTTCAAAAATAGCACGGTTCCTGATGCCGGCCAGTGTATCGGTCTTTATCGAATCGAGCAGCCTGAAAACATCATCCACGGGGAGGTATACTGGAATTGCCTTTTTCTGTTTCGGTGTCAAAATCAGATCCAAAGGGCTGTCCAGTATAACACCATGCTTGACAAGAAATCTGAAAAAAGAACGTACAGCCGAAAGTTTTCTCGCTATGGTAACTTTTTTGTTCTTCTTGTGTAAAAACCCCAGATAACCTCTTATCATCAGGCTGTCGATCTGATCAGCCTTCAACAGATCAGCACCCTTTTGATTTTCAGTTGAAAAGTAGCTTTCACTGACAAATGAAATAAACTCGTTAAGATTGTGCGAATACGCGCGGCACGTGTTTGCAGCGTATCCCTTTTCAGAGTGAAGGGAATCGATAAAGGATCTGATCTGATTCTTCAAAGATTGTGAAATCATCAAAATTTAATCAAAGACTCAAGCTCTTTCCAAGTGTCGACTTCTAAGAAAGGATGACG
>DNGT01000264.1 GCA_003486165.1 Desulfobacteraceae bacterium | reverse complement strand
ATATTGGAGACAAATTCCAAACCCTTTTCATGCGCCTTTAATGCCATAAGATCTCCTACTTCATCAAGAGTACCCCTTAAATCAAAATCAATAATTTCCAGTTCAAGCTTGCCGGCTTCTATTTTGGAAAAATCGAGAATGTCATTAATAATTCTCAGCAATGAATTTGCACTGTTTTTAATGGTTTCCGCAAACTCCGCCTGTTCAGCGCCTAATGGTGTATCCAAAAGAAGATTCGCCATCCCGATGACGCCGTTCATGGGCGTACGGATTTCGTGACTCATGTTGGCTAGGAATTGGCTTTTGGCATTGCTGGCGGCTTCTTCTTTCAAGGCCAGATGGTTGGCCTTATCTATAGCATGTTTAAGATTTCGGTTGGTTTCCTCCATATTTTTTTGAGCCTGAATTAAGGCCCACTGTTCTTTTTTGCGCTTCGTGATATCGAAAAAGACACCGCTTATATGTTCGATTTCTCCATTTTGGTTGCAAATTATTTGCCCCCTGTCCTGTATCCATAATATTTCGCCGGTTTTTTTTTTAATTCTGTATTCTCTCACAAACGCTTTGTCTGTTTTTAAGGCGTTAAGTAACATCTGACGTACCAATTTAATATCTTCCTCAAATAGTATGTCGGACCATTTCATTTGTTTTGAATTAAATTGGTCGACATTATAGCCTATCAGGGAGTTAATTTTATTGTCAAAGAACTCAACCGTAAAATCTTTGTATCCCCGGTATACAATGCTTGGAAGATTATTTATGAGCAATCTGTATTCTTGTTCACTTTTACGCAGGGCCTGTTCTCGTGTTTTTAAAGAAGATGCCATTTCTTCAAAGGCCAATGTCAAATCACGAACTTCATCACTTCCATTGGGAGAAATGTGTGTTTGCCAGTTTCCTTTTGCCAAGTCCTTAGCCGCTGTGCTCAATGCTTCGATAGGGTGAGTAATTCTTTTGGCCACCGACAAATAAATCACCATAACCAGCAAGATGGAGATCAGGGCAGTTGCGACAAAGAACCATCGAAGGTATTTTAGGGAAGATAGAATCTGAACCTTTGGGACGACCATTGCCATGGAATAATTGGCCGATCGTACGGGTGCGAATATGATGGCCATCTCCTGACCAAGCTCCGGATCGGTATAGAAAGCAAAGCCCTCTTGACCCTGGGTCATTTTTTTGCCCGCCAGAGCCAGTTCTTTGGATGGCTCATCGGTGATCTTCATCCGCACAGCGACCTTTTCGCCGATCTCATTGAGAATGGGTTTGCCATTATTGTTCAGTTTGAGATGTATGGCTTTTTCAGGATCCCAATGGTACACGTAAATACCATTTTGTTCGACCAGGCAGACTTTGGCCAAGTCTCCGAAATATTTGAGAATGTGGTCTTTAACTTCGTTGATCAGCGACTCGATAACATCCCATTGGATGGTTCCGCCCACCATGCCCAGGATCCTGTCGCCGGACTTGGATAAAATAGTCGCACCGACCACCACCTGACGGACACCGGTGGTGTATGAGATGATGGGATCTGATACATAGGTCCGTGCATCGGACATGGAATTGTTGCCCACCAGGTATTGCCAGTAAATACGCTTGGCGATGGATTTCAGTTTTGCATTTGGATCTCCATCGTCAAAACTGGCCAATCCGCCATAGGCTGGATTGCCTCCGGATGTCACATAGCAATTGGCGTTTGGCGTTCCCAGAAAGAGCTTTTCATATGCTCCATTATGGCGCTTAAACTCCTTATGCAAAAAAGGTCCGATTTCCTGCCAGTCCATGGTGCGCAGTAGAGAAGTGTTGGCGTAAGCAGAAACCTCGGATACGCACTGTGCGAAATATCCCGAGAGTTTTTCCGCTCCAGCCCGAAGATAACCTTGAGCCGAATCGATATACAGGTTGCGGAATTGTCCGGTGATATACCAAAGGGATACCGTTGTTACAATTACAAGCGGCAGTAGAACCGTACACAAAGTGGTCAATATGAGTTTTTTGCTTAGTTTCATATGGTTATAAAAAAATGAAAAAAATAATGTTAAAACGTTGAATCCAGCGATTGTTTTAAATAAAGAAACTTTGCTCATATTGAGATAAGCAATAAGTGTGCCGGAGTTTTATGAAGAAAGAAATGATTAAAATTCTGTAAAATGAAACGGTTAATGGGCAGTGTGAATTGATTTTATGATAAAAATTTGACAAAGATAGGTGATGGTTGTCAATATGTTGACTTGAGTAGGGGTGGTTGATGGTACATGTGCTATTACCGAATCCTATATGAAAATTGATGAGAATTTTTATAATCCTTGGACAGAAAAGGCAACCTTTAAAGAACGAGGGTAAGTAAATCTCTATGCCAGCTTTTTAGGCAACAAAAAGAGAAAAAAAAGAAAACCCATAAGAAATGTTGTACTCGATTGGATATCAAAATTTAAAAAACATTGAAACACTGCAGGATATCCTTAAGGAAAAAGGAATAAAAATCCTTCTGGATATTCGTTCCAGGCCATACGGCAGAAAGAGTTCGTTTAATAAAAAAATCCTTGAAACCTCTCTTCCGACTGCCGGTATTGATTACAATTGGGCCGGGAAAACCCTGGGTGGATTTTCTGAAATCCAAGAGGAAGATATAAAAAAACTGGCTGTTTGGCAAAAAGGCAGAATTGCATGTTTGATGTGTATGGAGACAGATCCGGATCGCTGTCACCGTAAAAACGAAATAGCAAGGCGCCTCAAGAAATACGGCGTATCGGTTAACCATATAGAACACGCATAAACCCCGTAATGGGAAGATTACTCGACGTCAAATTGTTCGATATCATAACTTTTGAACCAAATTCAAAATTAAGGATACGGCAGACAGTAAAAAGCTGGCTTGACGGTGCCCATTAGACACGTGGGTAACGCCTCGCCTGCATAGGCTTGTTGCGGTTCTATTTGAATCGATCATCCGATTTCCGGTTCGAGACGGTTTTCCTGGTTTTTTCAAGCCAGCCTGTCCGTACTTCCACTTGAGCATCGAATTCAGGAACATAAGGTTTGATGTCCAGAAGAGGGGTGCCGTCGAGAATGTCAACGGCTTGGATGTGCAGCAAGCCGTCTTCGATCTTGTCCAGCTGAACAACGGAAAGCCCGATGGGGTTCGGACGCTTGGGCGCACGAGTGGCAAAGAGTCCCCGCGGCTCCGAGTCCATGAAAGGCACAACGTGGAGGTTGAATCCGTGGCTNNGCCGGCGGCTCCCGCCGGCTGGATAGGCATGCCTTCTGGTTCCATAAATGGGGAGTGGATGATCCCGATGGGTGCGAATTCAATCTTCATTTTCTTAATGGCAACTATACTTTTCGTTCCCTTTAAAAAGCCCCTGTTGGTTGGGAATATGGTTGGGGAAACAATTTTTGATGCAAAATAACAGGAATTTCAAAAAATAGTAATATATTGGATTAGTTATGGTACGCCCGGCTGGGCTCGAACCAGCGACTTCCAGCTCCGGAGGCTGACGCTCTATCCACTGAGCTACGGGCGCAATTGTTGCCGAGGCCTTGAATATACCGACAAATAGTCCATCGGTGCAAGGATGTCAAGTATTGGGAGAGGATGATGTGCTTTTATGGTAACCCCGTCAATTTTTGCCTAAGAGGTCAGAGCGTTTTTCAAAAAATTCTTTGGCTTCGCCGACCACGTAAAGAGATCCTGCAATGCAGATAGCATCTTTTGGTGAAGCGTGTTCAATGGCATGTATGATGGCCTTGTCGACATCTGGAATGACATGAATGTCTGAAATTATCTTTTGGGCGACAGGGTAAAGTTTTTCCGGCGCTAGAGCCCGGTCAATTTTGGGGCGGGTTAATATGACTTTCCGGCAAAGGGGGAGAAGGTTTTTTAGCATGGATTTATAAGGCTTATCATCCAATATCCCGATGAGCAACGTTATGTTGCGATCAGAGAGATTCTCTGAAAGATATCTTGCCAAATGACGGGCGGCAATGAAATTATGGGCACCGTCAAGAAATATCAAAGGCGATGTGGAGACCATCTCCAGCCGTCCCGGCCATCTGTTTTGTTCCAATCCATCCTTGATGTTTTTTAATGTAAGGTTGAGATTGGTTTTGATCAGCAGTTCACATGCAGCAAGAACCAGTGCGGCATTATCGACCTGATGTTTACCGATTAATCCGGTTTGGACGTGTCGCCATACTTGATCGATCCCAAAATAATTAAATGTTGTGTTTCTGTTACGTCGAACTCGAAAAGCATCCCCAAAACGATAGAAAGGCGCTGACTGTGATTTGGCTATGGATGTTAACACTGAAATGGCATTTTTTTGAGTGACACCGGTGACAACCGGAGTTTTTTCCTTGATAATACCCCCTTTTTCACGGGTGATCTCAGAGATGGTGTTGCCCAGATATAGTTTATGTTCAAGGGATATATTGGTGATGATGGTCAGAGCGGGTGTTATAATGTTGGTTGCGTCGAGCCGCCCCCCCATGCCGGTTTCAACGATCGCCCAGTCAACATCGTGTCGGCCGAATTCATAAAAGGCCATTGCGGTTGCAAACTCAAAAAAAGTGGGTTCTCGAGAGCCGTGGTCTGCGTTTTTTACAGCCTGATAAGCGTCAACTATGTTTTCATCAGAAACAGGGTGAGTGTTAATGCAAATCCTCTCATTAAATCTGACCAGATGAGGGGAAGTATAAAGACCGACCTTATATCCTGCTTTGTGAAGAATTGTGGATAGAGCGGAAGCGATGGATCCTTTACCGTTGGTTCCGGCCACATGAATCGTGTTGAAACTATTCTGGGGATTTCCCACGCCTTTGAGAATATTTCCTATGACGTCTAGGCCCAGAATAATGCCATATCTTCTCAGGCTGTATAGTGTTTTTAGGCAACTGTTGTAAGACTCTTTTGTTGGCATTTTTACAGAAAAAGCCCGGCAAAATGGAGACATTTGCCGGGCTTTAAAATCTTTTTAAGGGTTAACCGTTATTTTTTTCGGTATCTATTTCTGGAAGCCGCTATTCTTTGTCTTCTCAAGGCTTCACGCTGTTTGCGACGTCGATATTCACTCGGTTTTTCATAGGCTTTTTTCATCTTTAATCGTTTAAAAAGGCCGTCATTCTGAACCTTTTTTTTCAGAATGCGCATCGCCTTTTCAAGGTCATTATCGAAAACCTTGACCTCAATATCCTTCAAATTTTTCGCCCCCCTTTTTTTCCATCAACCCTTCTTTAAGATTTCCGATGGTTATTTTGATATTTGATAAATTTAGTTTCTTATCGAAAAACAAATTTATTGGCAAGTAAAAATATTTTTTCCCGTATCTTTTTTTAAAAAAGTGCTCTCATTACGAAAGAAACGGTATTTTTATTGCTTTTGAGAATTATTGTTTTGCTGTTTATGGCAAGTTTTCAAAAAAAATGTGTCCGCGCTAAAAATTAGATCACGGACACATTACGATAGTTGCATTCAATAAACGTTTATCTATTAATATTAATTATTCTCGTTACTAATTCAAACTTTTAGTTTAGGTATAATTTACAGCTTGGAAACAAGTTCAGCAGTAACGTCCTTTACGCTGGGCTTGCCGTCAAGGGTAATATATTTCATTTTCCCTTGTTGGGCGGCAAGGTTTTTGAAATAATAGGCTGATGCAAGGGTTCCATCCACCGTATTATAGTAAATATCGTGGCGCTTGCCAATGGCTGCTTCATCTTGGTCATCATCTCTTGTCTTTAAATTACCGCCACAAACGCGGCACTTATCTCCATTGGGCTTGATGGCGTCAATATAGATGTTGTTGGGATGGTTATTGTCGTTTACACAGAGCCGACGTCCCATGATCCTGTTTTTTGCAATTTCCCGGTCCAGAAGTATTTCAACGACAATATCAAGCGACATATCGGCGGCTTTAAGCGCTTCATCGAGTTTTATCGCCTGATTCTTATTCCTCGGAAATCCGTCAAGAAGCCATCCAGATTTACAATCATCCTGTTTCAGACGGTCGAGGATCATCGGAATCGTAATTTCATCCGGAACCAGATCGCCGCGATCGATATATTCCTTGGCTTTTGCACCCAATTTGGTCCCTTTGCCGATGTTATCACGGAAAATCGCGCCGGATTCAATGTGGGGGGTATTGTATTTATCTTTTAAAATCGCTCCCTGAGTTCCCTTTCCACTGCCGTTCGGTCCAAAAAACAAAATGTTCATGCTGCAGTTCTCCTTTCATAATAAGTTTTAAGATCAATAATCTATACATGTCTCATCAATATCATTATTCTCGGCTTTACTATATAAATAGAGAAATATTGTCAAGGGTTGGTACATAAAAATTAGAGGTCTATCCGTCATTCTTTAAGACGTCTTTAATCAATTCCAGAGCTTCGGACCGATTTTCAATGGTCTTTGTTAATTTCGCGTCATCCACAAGATCAAGAATTTTTCTAAATAAAGGTGAAGGCGTAAGTCCGAAAACATGAATCAGATCGCGCCCGGTAACCAATGGCGGTTCATCGCTTATGGGTTGATAATGATAAAAATATTCGAAGATCATCTTTTTGAGAAAGGACTTAAGAGCTTTATTTTTTTCATTTAATTTGTTTTGTTTTGCCTTTGTATCCGCGATGGCTGCCAGAAGGAGGGCAGGGGTATATTCACCACATTTTTTATAAAATCGAGTGATACCCTTTTGAGTTAATGTCTTTTTTTCATAAGCTGTAAAAAGAGACAGTGGTTTCATATGGTTTCGGATAATACCATCAATAAATTGTCTTTCATGATTAGAAAATCTAAGTCTTTGGCTGATTTTTTGAGCCATATCGGCACTTTTTCGAGCATGACCATAAAAATGGCATTTACCGCTGCTGTNNCAGAGTTTTCATCAGGGGTTTTCCAATGTCGTGTAAAAGGATTGCACATTTGATAAGCGCCGGTTTGTTTTTATGGATGTATTGGTGGATTTTGGCAGAAGTATCCGGCAGAATTTTTCCAGGATCATTAAGTANNGGTTAAAAGTCCGCTAATTGCCATTTGGGAAAGATAAAGATAAGATGTAGATGTGCCGAGCATCGTGAAAAGTTCCACCCGAATCCGTTCACCTGCGATGTTTTTTAGCAATTTTGTATTAGATGTTATTGCCGTTGCTGTTTTGGCTTCGATTTCGAAATTTAGGCAAGCGCCAATTCTGTAAGCCCTTATCAACCGAACCGGATCTTTTTTGAAAATTTCCTTTGACACCATCCGAACCTTTTTATCGGCCAGATCCTGAAGGCCGCCAAGACAGTCAATAATTCTTTCTGAGTATAGGTCGTAAGCAATGGCGTTGATGGTAAAATCCCTTTGGTTGAGGTTGTCCTCTATGGAAGTGCCATTCAAAGAAGTGATGTCGAAGATAAGGTCGCCCGATATCACCCTGATAATCATTTGGCCGGGCTTTCCAAGCCTGACAAGATGTCCGTCTGATTTGGCTATTAATTTTTCTGCAAATTGTTCTGGATTTCCGGTGACAGCGATGTCATAGTCGGTGGGGGTTCGACCGAGAAGCAGATCTCTGACTGAACCGCCAATAATGTAGGTACCTTTCAGTCGGGGTAAGATATTTTTATTGAATGGAATCATTTATTTTGCTTTTCTTTTCTTGCTTTTCATTATCTCATGTTTATTATCACTAACTTTTAGTTAGTGTCCATGCAGAAATGAGAATTTTTGTTCAATATCAAGGCATGCGAAAAAAATAACCACAGGCATATGAGTTAAATATTCCGAGGAATATTTTTTGAGCATAACCCCGGAGGAATAGGCTCCGCATTTCCCAGGGCAGGCGCAGAGATTGGGCAAAAAGACCATTTATGGATGGACACTAATTATGTCTAACCGGATACATTATGAACAAAACAAACAAAAAAATTTTAAAAGTTGCCGTTACAGGAGGGGCGGGTTCCGGTAAAACATCTGTATGCAACCGATTGAAAGAACTTGGTGTTAAGGTTATAAGTGCCGATGAGATGGCAAGGGAGGCTGTTGCTCCGGGTTCGGAAGCATTAACAAAAATCGTTCGTTATTTTGGTGACACGGTATTGTTGTCCGATGGTACGTTAAATCGTAAAACACTGCGGCGAATGATCATTGATGATGGTGAAGCCCGCCTTGCTCTGGAACGATTTTTGCACCATGAAATCATTAAACTTATTCATAAAAATGTAGTTTCTGCGGAAAAAGAAGGTTGCCGCATGGTGGTCATCGAAGTTCCCCTTCTTTTTGAACTGGACATGAAAGAGAGGTTCGACTGGGTTGTGGTTGTAAGTGCCGACAAGGAATTAAGGGTTAAGCGGCTCATGGAACGTGATCAAACATCACGTGATGCGGCTGAGGATCTTATAAATGTTCAAATGCCGGATGAAGATAAGATTGGCCGGGCTGATTATGTCGTGCGGAATGAAGATTCAATAGAGAAGCTGGTGGATTCCGTTGATGTTTTATTCAAAAATCTTACCAAAATCACAAAAAGATAAAAAGCGCTTGACACGAAATGTATCATGATATAATGAATTTTTTAAAGAATATAGACATACCTGTTGGATCCCGCCATTTGGAGAGAATGCCATATTCTTCAATCTTATTTCACTGAAAACTCATATTCTTCCATTAAAGCCAATATGGATCCATTTGAAAACTAGTTATTTCTAATCGTCCTGTATGTTAATCAAGAGACTAATAGAGTTGGCGGAATGATGGTTTTAGTGAAATAAAAAACCATGCCGGTTCATACGCATATTTTGATTCGGCAGGAGGCATAAAATTCATATTTAAACTTAAATTGAGCGATTTTTTACTCGATCTGCACTGATTTCTTGCGCATCAAGAATTCATGTAAATCCTCGACATACTTAAAAATATACCTGTCGAAGATCCCAGTATATTTTCGGATCGGTTTTCGAAAACCTTTATGCTTTCAGATCTTGGCACATTTCTTTTCAAAAAAAAACATTCAAATTAGGTTAAAGTTTCGTATATGATGATGTGATAAAAGAGACTTCAAATTTAAATGGTTCGTGTGTTTTTAAAAATCTTGTTATGTTAAATATGATAACTGACGAAACAGTGTTCTGAGCCGAAAATATGCCTTAAAAAGACTGACACATTCATTAAAGACAAAATGATCGTAAAATAAACGGAATATAAAAATGGGAGGGATAATTTTTTAATGAACATCGTTGAACTTAAAGATAAAAAGATCAAAGAGCTGAATCTTTTGGCAAAAGAGTTCAAAATTGACGGGGCTGCTGGAATGAGAAAGCAGGAGCTTATTTTTGCACTGTTACAGGCAGAGATCGAGAAAACCGGTTTGATATTCGGAGAAGGTACACTCGAAATACTTCCGGATGGATTCGGGTTTTTACGGGCCCCTAACTATAATTATTTGCCAGGACCGGATGATATTTATGTATCACCATCTCAAATCCGTCGATTTAATTTACGAACCGGGGACACTGTATCCGGACAGATTCGCCAGCCAAAGGAGACGGAAAGATATTTCGCCCTTTTAAAGGTTGAGGCGGTCAACTATGAAGATCCTGAGGTGGCCAGGGAAAAAATACTTTTTGACAACCTGACACCGCTTTATCCGGACAGGAAGATAATGCTTGAATCCGATTCTGATAATTATTCCGTGAGAATCATGGACCTTTTGACACCTATTGGTTTTGGTCAAAGAGGTTTGATTGTTTCACCGCCCAGATCCGGTAAGACGATGCTCTTGCAGTCCATTGCCAACAGTATCAGTGCCAATCATAAGGATATTATTTTATTTGTACTCCTTATTGATGAGCGGCCGGAAGAGGTTACGGATATGATACGATCCGTCGACGGTGAAGTGATCAGTTCAACCTTTGATGAGCCTGCTGAAAGACATGTTCAGGTCGCGGAAATGGTTATTGAAAAGGCCAAGCGCCTTGTTGAACATAAAAAGGACGTTATCATTCTGCTGGACAGTATTACAAGACTCGCCCGGGCCTATAACTCTGTTATTCCTCCCAGCGGGAAAATTCTTTCCGGAGGAGTTGATTCAAATGCCCTTCAGCGCCCAAAACGTTTTTTCGGGGCTGCCAGAAATATCGAAGAGGGTGGAAGCCTTACCATTATAGCAACGGCTCTGGTTGATACCGGGAGTCGTATGGACGAGGTTATTTTTGAAGAGTTCAAAGGGACCGGTAATATGGAGATTCAACTCGATCGAAGACTTGCCGATAAGCGGGTATTTCCTGCCATAGATATCAAGAAATCGGGTACACGAAAAGAAGAGCTTCTCTTATCCCAGGAAACACTGAATCGTGTTTGGATCCTAAGGAAGTTACTTTCTTCATTAAATCCTGTTGACAGCTTAGAATTTTTACTTGATAAAATGAATGGAACCAAAGATAATAAAATGTTTTTAGATTCAATGAACACATAAGAAAAGATGAGGAGGTTTAAGACATATGAAAACGGACATTCATCCTGAGTACGCAGAAACAACCATAAAGTGTGCTTGTGGAAATGTGCTGGAAGTGGGATCGACAAAATCGGATATACGTGTAGAGATCTGTTCGAAATGCCATCCTTTTTTTACCGGCAAACAGAAACTTGTAGACACTGCAGGTCGAATTGAGCGTTTCCGCAAGAAATATGAAAAATATCAGAATCAATAGATAGCCCACTCGCCAAATTCTGCTAAACCCTCTTATTGAGATGGAAAAGGTGATGGGCGGTTTATTTTTGGAGCCAGCGACCCATTTTAAAAGTGCCATAGGTGTAATCCCGTGGGTATTTGCTTATTTCTTAAACGAGTTTGAAACGGAACAATGATTAATAGATTGACAGGTGTTGAAGATCGNNCGGGATGAAGTCGAAGCCCTGACGCTTAAAAAAGACAACCTCGAATATGATCTCAAAAAACTACTTTTACCCAAAGATTCCAATGATGACAAGAATGTTATCATTGAAATACGGGCCGGTACCGGCGGTGAAGAAGCCGGGCTGTTTGTCGGTGATCTGTTTAGAATGTATAGTAAATATGCAGAATTCAAGAACTGGGAAGTCGAAGTTTTGAGCCATCACCCAACCGGCATTGGTGGTTTAAAGGAGATCATTGCCATGATCCATGGCAAAGGGGCATACAGCTGCTTAAAATATGAAAGCGGCATACATCGTGTACAGCGTGTTCCGGAAACCGAAACACAGGGACGGATACACACTTCTGCAGTTACCGTTGCAGTTTTACCCGAGGCCGAAGAAGTGGAAATTCATATCGATCCCAGCGAAATCAGAGTTGATGTGTTTCGATCTACCGGCCCGGGAGGCCAGAGCGTGAACACAACCGATTCAGCCGTACGTATTACCCATCTGCCGACAGGTATCGTTGTTACATGTCAGGATGAAAAATCACAGCTGAAAAATAAAAACAAGGGAATGAAAGTTCTCCGTGCCCGCATTCTTGATCGTATGACGAGAGAGCAGGATGAAAAAAGGTCTCAAGAGCGAAAGAGCCAGATTGGAGATGGAGACAGAAGCGGAAGGATAAGAACGTATAATTTCCCACAGGGAAGAGTTACCGATCACAGAATCGGGCTTACGCTGTATAAACTGGAGCATATCTTGCAGGGTGAAATCAATGACATCATCGAAGCGCTTATAACTTATTATCAAACCCAGGCACTACAGAATGCAGAACCAGCCGAGGTCCACTGATCCTGAGTGGACGATAATAAAACTCCTTAAGTGGACCACATCTTATTTTGAATCCCACGATATAGACGGCTCAAGAATTGAAGCCGAAATACTGCTTGCTCATGCGTTGCAATTGCAAAGAATAGATTTGTATTTGCAATACGATCGACCGCTTTCCAGCAATGAGCTGTCGCGGTTCAAGGATTTAATAAAGAGACGTATTAATAGAGAACCGGTTGCATACATCCTGGGGAGCAAAGAATTTTGGTCCATGGATTTTATGGTTACAAAAGACGTTCTGATTCCAAGACCCGATACTGAATTTCTGGTTGAGGCTGCCATCAATCTTTTGCCGAAAGATTCAGCCTCTAATCCGATGTTGACCCCAAAGCGTATACTCGAGCTTGGCACGGGCTCCGGGGCGGTGATTTTAGCCCTGGCATCCATGAGACCCTGTCATCTTTTCTTTGCGTCTGATCGAATAACAGCCGCCGTCAAGCTGGCCAAGCAAAATGCAAAGCATCATGGTTTTGAAAGTAAGGTCAGTTTTGTTTGTGCAGATTGGTTTGGGTCTTTCAAGGACAAAATGCCTCTATTTGATATGATTGTTTCAAATCCGCCGTATGTTCCAAGCCGGGTTATTGGAAAACTTCAGCCTGAAATTGTCAGGTATGAACCGATTTCAGCTATAGACGGAAGCGAAGACGGGCTTTCATGTTTAAGATATATTATTAACAACGCTCATTTTTATCTTCAACGAAAGGGACATCTTTTGCTGGAAATCGGCCATGATCAAAGAAATGATGTCCAGAATATTGTCGATCAATGTTCAAAATATGAAAATGTTGTATATACAAAAGATTACAGTGGATATGATCGTGTCGTCCAAATGCGGAAAAAAAAATAAAAATTTGTTGCGAATCAATTTTTAATTTGTTAGAAAGATCAGTTTAACTAATTAATTCGCACGCCCTTGGACCTGTTTCCCGGTGCCCCNNGTTCGAATGTTCAGGAAAGTCTATGATTTTGTCGTTGATACAGTTTCAAACGCCAAACCGCTACTTTTTGTGGGAACCAAAAAACAGGCGCGTGATTCGATCTATGAAGAAGCAAACCGATGCGAAATGTTTTACATTCACAACAGATGGCTGGGCGGAATGCTGACGAATTTTCAGACCATCAGAAAAAGTATAGACCGTCTCAACTATCTTAATACNNATACCGATTATTGCCATTGTAGATACAAATTGTAATCCGGATGAGGTCGATTATGTCATTCCGGGGAATGATGACGCCATTCGAGCCATTCGGCTGATTACCTCCAGAATCGCCGATGCCTGTATTGAGGGGAAAGAGCGTTTGGAAGAACAACGGCAGGCTGAGGCCGATAAAGATGTGGAAGATGTTTCTGAGGTGGCAGCCGTAAGCGCCGAGTTGAAACCGGGGGAAAGGAAGGTTATTTCAGACGGTACAGACGGTCCTGTTGTAGAGATCATAAAGAAAACCACACCTTCAACTCAAAAAGAAACTGAAATCAAAGAACATACTGAAGACGAGTAATTACAAGAGGATGCTGAAAAAGAAAAATCAGGAGAATAAAGATGTCAACAATTAGTGCGAAGATGGTTATGCAGCTCCGCGAAAAGACCGGTGCCGGAATTATGGATTGTAAAGGAGCGCTTACAGAGTGTAATGGTGATATGGATAAGGCACTTGATTTTTTAAGAAAAAAAGGTTTGGCAACCGCTGCAAAACGAGCCGGCAGAGCCATGACAGAAGGAATCGTAGAGTCATATATTCATATGGACAGCAAACTTGGGGTGCTGGTTGAAGTGAATTGCGAAACCGATTTTGTTGCCAAAAATGACGATTTTAAAGCATTCGCCAAAAATATCGCGATGCATATTGCAGCGACCANNGGCCTGAAGACGTTTCGGAAGAGATAATTGCCAAGGAAAAAGAGATTTATCATGGGCAGGTCTTAGAGATGGGTAAGCCTGAAAAAATTGCGGACAAGATTGTGGAAGGTAAATTGCAGAAATATTTCAAAGAGAACTGCTTGATGGATCAGGCCTATGTTCGTAATCCTGAAATGACCATCGCAGATCTTTTAAATGAACTGATCGCAAAAATTGGTGAGAATATTTCAATAAAACGTTTCG